>NZ_JASGBV010000047.1:0-25082 GCF_030053245.1 Stenotrophomonas sp. RS-48 | reverse complement strand
CCAGCAGCGTGGTCGCGTTGTCCGCCAGTTCCGCCCAGGGCCCACTGCGATCGGCCGCGGCAAAGCGCCGCAGCAGCGGCAGCGGCAGATAGCTGGGATTGACCCGGGTCGCATCGCCTTCGATGAATCCCTGCGGTCCCGGCAGCAGCATCGGGCCGAGACCGGGCAGCTGCACGACTTCCCTTTCCCGCACCTGCCCCAGCATGCCCCCGGCGATGGCCTGCAACGCAGGACGGTGCCAGAGCCGCCCCGCTTCGAGCAGGGCGTAGGCCAGCCACAGATCGGAATCGGACGCCGGATTGTCGTCCAGTACGCGCCAGCCGCCCTTGTCATCGCGGCCCCACAGCCAGGCCGGCAACCGCTGCCGCATATCGCCCCCGGCCAGGTTGTCCTGGGTCCAGCCCAGAACGCGATCAAACAGCGCCTGATCGTTGTCGACCAGCGCGAAGAACAACGCATACGACTGCCCTTCCGACGTACTGCGCTGGTCGTCCTGGCTGCGATCGATCATGCGTCCGTCGTTGCTGAGGCTGCTGTCCAGCAGCACCTGCCAGGCCGGCCAGCGCGGCGCTGCGAGCGCACGCCCTGCGCCCATGGCCAGCAACGGCAAGGCGGCCGTCGCCTGCAGCAGTCGGCGGCGTTGCGGGTCAGCGGAACTCGCCATAGGGCACCAGCGGCGACACGGGCAGCGGCAGGTTGCCCTGCCAGGGCTTGAAGGTATAGCGCAGATAGAGCTGGAATGTGTTCGGCGAGAAGTCACGGCTGCGCTGCAGGGTTCCCGCCGCGCCCAGGACGATGTGATCGCCCAGCCGCCGCTCCACGGCCGCGTAGAGCCGATAGCCGGTGCCGGTGCTGCGGCTGTCGCCGGTGTACAGGCCGGCCTCGTCCAGCGCGAGAGCACCGTACTGCGGCTCCAGCTGTGCCACCACGCGCTCGATCAGCGCCTGGTCCGGGAAGCGGCTGATCGACGCCGTGCGCGCGCTGGACACACTGACCGACCCATCCACCCGCAGCGACCACAGATCGTTGCGCCAGGCAAAGCTGGCCGGCAGGCTCAACGAGGCATAGCGCTGCGGGCTGTAGTAGCCGCCCTGGCCCAGGGAGTAGCCGCCCAGATCCTTCTGGTAACGCCAGTACATGGCCGTGGTGCCGACGTCCAGGCGCATGTCCGTACGCTGGATCAGCTTGTGGTACCAGCCGACCATCGCACGCGCACGCGTGTTGTCCGCGACGTTGTGACCGGTCAACCGGTGCCAGCTCCAGTTCGACCAGACACCATTACGTCCGCCCTCATCGAAGCCCAGGCTGAAGGTGATGCCATTGGCGGTCACCCCACCCCAGGCAATGCCGCTGCGAGGATCGTAGGCACCGGCCTGTGACAGCAGGGAGTTGGTCATCGGCCGCCGCGACAGCGTCGCCCCCCAGCCGAGACGGCCCAGATCGCCATTGGCGGTGATGCCTCCCAGCCAGTTGCCGATCACATAGTGGGACGGCGTATGGCCAAGGTCGACATTCCAGCGATCGTCCAGCGTGCGCCAGCCGGCCGCGAACCCTGCGCCGGAACTGCGCCGCTGATGCACGAAGCGGGTACATCCCGGGGCCTGCAGCCGGGAGCCGTCGGCACGCAGCAGCGACAGGTCGCAGCTGCCGAAATCCTCGTCGTAAGTGCCGTCGGCGCCGGTGCGGAACCGCCCTGCGTCGAAGTGCACCTGTTCGATGCGCGCCCAGCCGAGCCCGCCTGCAAACGGCGCATCCAGATGCGCGATGCGGGTGTCGCGCCCGAGGCGGGAAATGCCGGGCGTTCCGTCGCTGCGACGACCGGTATCCTGCATCACCGTCAGCGTGGGATTTTCCTGCTGGTACAGCGTTTCCACGTCGCTGCGCAGGCTGCGCCGCAGCCAGTCGTCCCCCGCGGTCTCGCGGCTGGCCAGGGTCAGCGCACGGTTGTCGCGCGGCTGTGCCTGCGTTGCGGCCAGCAGGCCGTTGTCGGCCATCGCCTGCGCGTACATGTCCAGCGCCTGCTGCGGATCCTCGCGGCGCACCAGTCGCGCTGCGTCGCGCCAGGACTGTGGATCCAGACCGTCCCTGCGGGCCAGCAGCGCGCGCAAGATCGCCAATGCCTTGGCGTCCTCGTGCAGGTCGGTCCAGATGCCGGCCAGCTGGCGCTGCTGGCCGAGCGCATCTTCGGCGACCACCGGGGGCGACAGCCGCATCTGCCGCCGCGCGTTGTCCAGATCGCCGGCACCGATCCAGGCCTGCACCTGGCCAAGCTGTGCATCGACGTTGTCCGGCTGCTCCGCAAGTACCCGCTGGTAATACTGCAGGGCCTGCGGGTGGTCGCCGCGCAGGCGCGCCCAGTCGGCCAGCAGCAGGTTGTTCTCGGCACTGGCCGGTTGCTGTTGCAGCAGAGCGATGGCTTCCGGCTCGCGTCCCTGCGCACGCAGCGACCAGAGATGATCGATGAGCTGCTGCCGGCGCAGCCGTGCGGACAGTGCGCGGATATCGTCATCCCATTCCGCCAGCGGCACCGCGTCCAGCACTGCCAGTGCCTGCGGCAGGCGATCGGTGCCGGACAGATACAACGCCTGCGCGTAGCGTGCTTCAGCGCTGTCATTGCGCGCCACCATGTCCGCGACCACCGCATCGGCCTCGGCAGGCCGACCCGCGGCCTGCAGCTCAACGGCCAGGGCACGGGCGAGCCACGCATCGGCGGGCAGCTCCACGCGCAGCTCATGCCCGAGCGCAAGGGCGGCCTCCGCATCGCCGGCCGCCAGGGCCTGCTCACGTCGTTCGCGCAGGCGACTGATCCGCAGCTGACGCAGATCCTCGGCGTACAACCGGCGCTGCGCGGCCGGCAACGCATCGATGAAGGTCTCCAGACGCTGCGGATCGGTCCTCCCATACAGCTGCACCAACCTGCGGATCACGTTGGCATCGTTCGGCGCCATCCGCCTCGCGGCCTGCAGCTGGCGTTCGGCCGAGGCGTCGTCGCCACGGGCCACGGCAACATCCACCTGCCCCAGCCGTGCGTTGACCTCGCGTGGCTGCTGCCGCCGCGCCTGCGCGTACAACGCATCCGCCTCGTCCAACCGACCGGCACCGAGTGCGGCATCGGCCTGGTCCAGCAGCAGCCAGTAGCGCGTACTGGCAATGAGGTCGCGCCATTTGTCGCTGCTCTCGCCGACGGGCGTGGCCTGGATCGCGCGTTCGAACAGGCCGATCGCCGACGCGCGACGGCCCTGTCGCATCTGCGCCATGCCCAATCCGCCCAGGAAGGCGGCTTCGCGCGGATAGGCCCGCAACGCCTGCTGGAAGGCACGTTCGGCCTCGGCATCGCGCCCGCGTTCAAGCAGTTGCTGGCCACGCAGACCCGCCCGCCAGGCCGGATCACTGACCTGCCTGTGCTGCTCGGCATAGCGCTCGCGCACCAGGGCGATGTCATTGAAGGTGGGATTGCGGGTGATGAACGCCTGCAGGCGACGCACGCCGCGCTCATCGGCGGGCTGGTCCTGCAGGTACGCCCACTCGGCATCGGCAGCCAGCCCGCGGGCGTCGGGGTTGCGGCCCATGCGCCGCAGCGCGTCGAGCGCTTCATCGTCGCGACCGGCCGCGAACAGCAGCTGCGACAGCGTCTGCAGCAGCCCGGTGTTGCCTGGATACGCCTGGTCCAATGCGGTCAGCTCCCGGATCGCCAGCGCGCGGCCATCCGCCTGCGCGCCACGCAGACGCCAGTACTCCAGCCCCAGCTGCAACCCCGGAGGCGCGTCATTGAACAGGCGGCGGTAGATCGCCAGCGCATCGGCACTGCGGCCACCGGCTGCGAACAGGCGTGCCTGCTGCAGCTCCTGCTGCAGATCGCCCTGGTAGGCCTGCCAGAGGCGATCACCCGCAGCGAGTTCGCGACTGCCCGCACCGACCTGCCGCAATCGTTGCAGTGTCGCGGTCGCATCCTCCACCTTCTGCTGCGACAGCTGCACCTCCAGGATCGCCAGCAGGGTGCCACGATCATCCGGTGCCAGCATGCGCAGCCGGGCCAACGCATCTTCGATCAGGCTCTGGCGCCCGGTCGCCTCGCCGATGCGTACCTGCTGCAACAACCACTGCCGCTGCTCGGCCGCAGTGCCGCCGGGCATTTGCGGCAGCGCCTGTGCCGTGCATGCGCCGGTCCCGGCCAGACCCAGCAGCACCAGCCGGGACGCCATCAGCAGCGGCGGCGAGGTCCGGCTCATTCCTTGCCCGCATCCAGGCGCCGCGCGGCGACCCAGCGCAGTGCACGCCAGAGCAGGAAGGCGACCATCAGCACCACCAGCGTGGCCAGCACGGCCAGCAATGCCGGATGATCGGCCAGGTGGTACCACAGCAGCAGCCACCACGGCAGCGCGCCCACGTAGTAGTGTTCGCCCACGAACTGGCTGTTGATGCCGGAACTGCGCAGGATCGCCACCGATCCCGCAATGGCTTCGCGCTTGCCGGTGTCGCTGAGTGCATCATCGAGCAGCTGATAGTCGGCCGGATGGCTGGCCGCCAGCGAGACGATGCTGCGCTGTGCATGGCGGGGCGACTGCAGGCCGACGATGGCCGCGAAGGGCGCCTGTGCGGTGACCGCCACGCGGGTGACCGCAGGATCGCCCGCGCGGCTGCCGCGACGGGCCTGCTGCACCGCCAGCTCCGGCGATGACCACTGGCCATTGAGCAGGCGCGTGCGTTGGTCGTCGATCAGCAGTGACAGCTGCTGGCTGCCGCGCAGCTCATCCGGCAATGCGCCCAGGACCAGCAGGTCCGCATCCAGCGCACTGGCCTGTTTCCAGTCTGCGGACAGGCGCAACCCGTAGGCCGGGTACCCACTCTGCACGCCCAGGCCTCCGATCAGGTTGAGCAGCAGGCTGACCTGGGCCTCGCTGGCGGACGGCGGCACCAGCACCACGGTTTCAGACAGGTCCGCCATGCGTGTGAACGGGAAGCCGCTGAGCGCGAACGCGGACAGGTCCGGCAGACCCATGTAGTGATGGAAGCCGGAGAAGTCGATGGTCGAATCCTCCTCGATGGCCGCCTGCAGGTTGGGCGGCAGCACGGTCTGGCAGTGGTCGCGCTGGGCACTGCCCATCACGCTGGCAAAGTTGAAGTCGAACCGCAGCTGGTTGCGGTCACCCAGCTTCAGCGCCGGAATCAACAGGCGGCCATCGTCGGCGCCGGCATCGCCAGCGAGCACAGGCAGGCGGATTTCCGCCACACCCTGCTTGCCGGTGCGACGCACCAGCGGGAAGCTTGAAATGAACTGGTCGTTGATCGCCACGCCCAGCCGCGACTCATCACTGCCAAACGGCGGCGTGTAGCGGTAACGCAGGTTCAGTGGAATGCCCTGGTTGCGCCAGATGAACAGGTCCGGTGGCAGGTTGAGATTGACCGTGATCGGCTGCGGCGATACCCCGTTGGCATGCAGCTGCTGCGGATAGTCCAGCAGCTCGGCCAGGCGCACCGCGCGATCGGTACGCACCCAGTTCGGCGCGTCGTACGGCCTGCGTGGCGCCAAGGGCTTCATTTCGTCGATCGCGACCTGGCGGCCGCGGAACAGGACATTGCCGGCCGCCATCGCCGAAACGGCCTTCTGCAGGTCATCGTCGTTGCGGCCCAGCACCAGCAGCAGCTTGCGCTGCGGATCCTCGGGCAGGGCCATCAGCTCGATCACCGGCCCCTGCACAGGCGCGTGGTTGGCGATCACCGGCGGGAAGCGGCCATTCACCGCCAGCACCACCGCGTGGCCCTGCTCGGGCAGGGTGCCGAAGCTCACCGGAAAACGGGCCTGCCGCCACCATCCCGCCAGGCTGCCGAAATAGGACGCCATGACCGCCGCAGCCCGCTGCTGCGCCAGCGTGGGCGCCGCTGCAAACACCACCGGCAGTTCCAGCCGCGCGGTGTCGCGCGGATCGAAGAAGGGCAGCGGGAAATTGGCCAGATCATCCTGCATGTCCAGCGGCTGGCCGCCCAGCCTCAACGTGCTGTTGCTGGAGAGGTTGACCCACAGCGAGCTGTGCGTGGGTTCTTCGCAGATGTCGGTGTAATGGCCGACGAATTCCAGGCGGACCTGGTTGAAATCAGCGATCAGGCGCGCATCCAGCGGCAGCTTGGCCTGCACGGGGCGTCCCAGCTGGTCGTTGCTGATCGGTACCACGCCCATCATCGCGTCGTTCAGATAGACCCGCAGGTGCGACAGCGTCGGCAACAGCGACGGCGAGGGTGTGAAGCTCAGATCCAGTTCCGCTTCGCGCGCGAGGCGATCGCGGCGCACCTGGAATTCGAACGTGGTGCTGTTGCGGACGCCGGACAGCAGCGTGTCCTGGCGGCGGCCAAGCTGTGCCAAGGTGCTGTGCCGTTGCCAGGGCCAAGCGCTGCCGGCCCAGGTATCGGGCAAGGCCGGTTCGCCGCGCGGCGCGGGCACCGATGCCGCTGTGGTCGGGGTCGGTACCGCAACCTGCGCGGCCGGGGCATCCGGCGTTGAACCGGTGGCAGGCGCCGGCACGGGTGCTGGAGCGCCATTGCCGGACACCACTGGCAGTACCAGCAACGGCAGCAGCAGCCAGCGCAGAGAGGTCGGGATGCTCATGGACGAAGCCCTGGGTCAGCGGCTGGGTCAGCCGGGTGGGAGGGAAGCGGACGTTGTGGTGCGAAACTGGCCAGCCAGCGCAGCAGGCGACCGCTCCAGTGCACCGGGCGGTCGAGATCGAACGGCGTGAAGTCGCCCATTCGCCGATAGCCTTTCCAGCCCAGCACCAGCACGCTCCACAGGCTGCGTGGCAGGCTCTTGGGCTGGTAACCGGCATGCCAGTCCAGCCACGCATCGGCGCGGGCGAATGTGCATTGGGCGAACTCCACGCGCTGGCGCTCGTTGTCGAACTGCAGCAGCAGGCCGAGGCGATGGCCGACGCTGCGCTGTACCCGCGCCGGGAAGGCGAACTCGCGCCGGCCACGCCCGAGCAGCAGGTGTACGCGCGTGCCTTCGGCCAGTTGCGGATCCAGTCCCAACTCCAGGCCGACGCCATCGTTGGAATAGTCCTGCAGCACGCCCCGCAGTCGACGCCCATCGGGTATCTGCAGCGCCATCGGCAGGCGCGTGGTGACCCGGTGGGTGCGCCGCACCTGCTGTACCTCCGCCGCCACCGCCAGCGCGCCGCCGATGATCAGCAGGTTGTACAGCACCCACAACGAACTCACGACCACCGTGCCGCGCTCATCGGCAGGCCCCTCGATGAAACGCCACACGGCGAAGCACAGCCCCAGCACGTTCAGCAGCGCCAGTACCAGGTAGGGGCGCGCCACCCGCCAGTCGAAGCGGTCACCCGCCTGCGTGCCGCCCTTGTCGGTGACATTGAACTTGCCACGGCCGGGACTGAACAGGGCCACGGTGGTCGGCCGCGCGATGTACCAGGCCAGCACGGTTTCATAGACCTCACCCCAGAACGGGCGGCGGTACCGGCCCTGGATGCGCGCGTTGGTCAGGCTGGCGTGGGCCATGTGTGGAACGACAAACAGCAGGATCGCCAGCGCGGGGGCGTAGATGATGTAGACATGCAGCAGGAGGAAGGCCAGCGGCGCGGTGAGGAACACCAGCCGCGGGATGCCCGCGAGAAAGTGCAGCATCGCGTTGGCGTAGCAGAAGCGCTGGAACAGGCTCAGGCCCTTGCCAAGCAGCGGATTGTCGATGCGGAAGATCTGCACCATGCCGCGTGCCCAGCGGATGCGCTGGTTGACGTGCGCGCCCAGGCTGTCGGTGGCCAGGCCGGCCGCCTGCGGAATGCGAAGGTAGGCCGAGTTCCAGCCCTGGCGATGCAGGCGCAGGGCGGTATGCGCATCCTCGGTGACGGTCTCGGTGGCGAAGCCGCCGATGGCATCGATGGCCTCACGCCGCAGCACCGCGCAGGAACCACAGAAGAATGCGGCATTCCACAGGTCGTTGCCGTCCTGCACCAGCCCGTAGAACAGCTCGCCCTCGTTGGGATCACTGCGGAACACCTGCAGGTTGCGCTCGAAGGGATCGGCCGAGAAGAAATGGTGCGGCGTCTGCACCAGCGCCAGCTTCGGATCGCGCAGGAACCAACCACAGGTGATCTGCAGGAACGAGCGCACCGGCAAGTGATCGCTGTCGAAGATCGCCACCAGCTCACCGTCGACCAGGGGCAGGGCGTGGTTGAGGTTGCCGGCCTTGGCGTGCCGGTTGTCGCTGCGGGTGATGTAGTTGACGCCGGTCTGCTCGGCGAAGGCACGGAACGCCTCGCGCTTGCCGTCATCGAGAAGGTGGATGCGAAGTCTGTCGGCCGGCCAGTCCAGCCCCATGGCGGCATGGACGGTATGCCGCACCAGTGACAGGTCTTCGTTGTAGGTGGGAATCAGCACATCCACCGTGGGCCACTGCCGGATGTCCGCCGGCAAGGGCGCCGGACGCCGTCGCAGCGGCCAGGCAACCTGTACGTAGCCCAGCATCAGCACCAGCCAGGAATACGTCTCGGCCACCAGCAGCACCAGACCGCAGACCAGGTCGAAGGTGCTGCTCCAGTTCAGGGTGGCGGTATAGCGCCACCAGAGATAGCGGCAGGACACGGTGATCGACAGCACCACCAGTACCAGCGTCGCATAGCGGCCGGGCATGCGCCGTACCAGCAGCGCGATGACCCAAAGCAGCAGCACGAACACGAACTGCGCCAGGTAGCTGAAGGGCTGGGTGATGCACAGCGCGGCCAGACCCAGCGTGGCCAAGCCGGTGACGGCGGTCAGCGCCTGCCGCGCGCGCGGTGGCAGGCGCTCCAGGCGCTGTGCGAGCCACGCCGCGAGGCGACTGTTGCCGACATCGGCAGGTGCATCACGCATCGCCCGCAGGTAGCGCAGGCGACCGCGTCCTGCCGCTCCGCGCAGCTCGGCGATGCGCTGGCGCCGGGCCTGGGCCAGGCGCTGGCGGCGCAGCGAGGTATGCGGAACCAGCCGCACCAGCGACAGCCATGCGGCCTGGATCAGCAGCCGCAGTGGATCTCCGGGGCGCCAGCGGCGATCACCCTGCAACTGCGGGAACGCACGCCGCAGCCGCGGCGCCAGCGCCTGCCACGCAGGTCCTTCCAGCCTCAACAGCGCCCAGCCCAGCGCCTGCAGCGACCACAGCAGTGCGCACAGTGGCCATGCGGCGTACACGCGCTCACGCAGCCGGTTCCAGTGCAGATAGTGGATGCGTGCGCCCTTCATCGCCCGCTCTCCCGATCCTGCCGCCGCGCCGCCTCGGCCAGGCACCACAATGCCAGGCCGGCGACGTCGGCAGCCGCCAGCGCATCGGCCGCATGCTGGCCCAGCGGCTGCTTGCTGGCCAACGCGGCCGGCACCCGCGCATCTTCGTGCAGAGGCTGAGGCACCAGCATCGACGCGTGCGCATGCAGCCAAAGCTGCATCAGATCGCGCTGCACCGGAACCGCCGGGTCATACCGGTTGGCCAGCAGACGGCGCGGATCGTCGTGCTGCCGCTGCAGGAAGACGTGGCTTGCCGGATCGACGCACGCCAGGCGCAACGGCAGCGTACAGCGCGCATATCGGTTGACCGCCGCCGCGTGTGCCGGCAGCCGCTGCGGCAGGTCGAACAGCAGCCAGTCGAACTGCGCCGACAGCACTGGCACGCGATCATTCCAGGTGTCGGGTGCCAGACTCAGCGCCTGCTCGATCTGCAGGGCTTCGGCCGCGCTGACACGGCCGTACGGCAGCACTGCCAGGCCCGGTGCGCAGGCGAAGGCCGCATCACGCCAATCGCGGCCGTCCAGCATCGCCCGCGCCCAGCCATCGGCCTCCCGCGCGGCCAACCCGACATGCAGGCCCAGCATCTGATCCGGACTGCACTCGACCAGCAGCACGCGCTGGCCCTGCGCATGCAGCGCCTGTCCCAACGCGGCCAGCACCGTGGTGACGCCTGTGCCGCCGTGCACGCCCTGCAGGGACAGCAGTACGCTCATGGCTGCCGCTCCAGCTCGGCCAGCAACGGCCAGCGTGCCAGTGCCCGGGCACGTTCGTTCTGCGCCGAGAAGTCCACGTAGGGCAACCCGGGCATGCCCAGGCTGCGACGCAGCAGATCGATGTCGTCCTCCTCCACCGAAAGCGTACTGGCAACGGCCAGGATGTCGGCCATCAGCGTTTGTCCTCCGGGTAGGGGTTCCAGGCCTTGCTTCCCTGCAGCTGCAGCCAGGGCTTGCCACCGTAATCGATGACCTTGGCGCCTTCGTTCTCCGACACCGAGGGCGTACGTGGCAGCCCCTGCAGCAGGCTGTCCCAGTCACGCGCTCCCGGCGGCGACTGCGCGTTCAGCGCATACACCCGCGACACCAGTTCGGAGAGGGCCAGATAGCTGCTGGGCTCGGGCACATGACGCGGCCCTCCGCTGGCCGGCGTGCCCATCCCGACCAGCTTGATGCCGACCGGCACATGGGTGATCGAAGGGCTCGGAATCTCCCGCATGCCGGGAATCTGCATGCGGTCGCCATGCAGCGCCGCGCCATGCTCGGGCACCACGACGATCATGGCGCGACGGCCACTGCGCTCCACCGCTTCGACGAAGCCTGCCATGTCACCCAGCACCATCTGCGCGCGGGCCTTGTAGTCCGCCGCGTTGGCACGACCGTCGGCGCCGACGATGCGGTTGCCGTCGTGCAGGGAGATCGTGTTGTAGAACAGCGCGACCTGCTGCGCCTGTTCGGCCTGGCGCTGCTTCCACCAGGCGTTCAGCACGTCACCATCGCGGCGCAGCGGCGACTTGTCGAACGCGACCAGCGCCCGGGGAAACGCGCTGATGTCCATCGGCCGTGCCTGCAACCCACCGTACTGGCTCAGTTCGCCGATGAAGTTGTCGAAGTGCCCATCGTGGTTCATCGCCAGCTCGCTCTGGAAACCCAGGCGCTGCAGGTTGGAGAACAACTGGCATTCGGCTGGCACCGGGTCGAACAATGCGGTGTGCGAGGTCTGTCCGCAGCTGGCGCGCAGCAGGCGGATCGCCGCCGGTCCGCTGTAGGCGGTGGCCGAGTTGAAATCGTCGAAGATCAGGTCCATGTGGTCCAGCAGCGTGTTCTGGCGCATGCCGACTTCGTCCAGATCACTCCATGCCAGCGAACAGATGTTGAGGATGATGACGTCGAACGGCGCAGCGCTGGCCGGCGCCGGGAACACCGTCTTCAGGCCCGACTGCTGCTGGTAGAAGGCCGCCAGCCAGGCATTGAGTGTCTCGTTGCTGGCCGGCGCAAGTGCACCGGCAGCGCCGGCAGCGGCGTCAGCACCGCCGGTCGCTGCGGTGGCCTGCGACGTTCCCCAGTTCAGGCCCGCCGGCAATGGCAGTGCCACCACCGCCATGCCCAGCATGCCCAGCACGCTCAGCGTCGTGATGCGCAGCCACGGTTTCAGCAGCAGGTAGGCAACCACCAGCAGCACCAGCACCGCGACCATCTGCCAGTTGATGAAGCGCTGCGCCAGCTCCAGCCAGTAGTCGGCGGAGAAATCGAGCACGCCCGGCTGTGCGAGAAGACGCTGGAAGGGCGGCCACCAGGTGTCCTGGTAGTAGAGCACCACGGCCACCGGCACGGCGACGACCGTGCGTGTGATGCGTGCCCATCGCCACGGCAGTGGCACCAGCAGGGCGGCCAGGAACAACAGGTTGGGCAGGACCTTGAGGTCCAGCGCGCCCATCCAGGCCAACACCACTTTGGACAGGAAGTACAGGTTCCAGCCGCGCAGGTCCGACCAGACGAACGGCGATGCGGGCGTCGGCTCTGCGCTCATTGCGGCCTCCGCGCATCGCGCACCCGCACGCCCGTCCGCCGCAGGTGCCGTGGGGGCAGCCATGACGCTGCGCGGCGACGCACCGCGCGCCACAGCGCGCCCAGCATCACGCCGAACGGAATCATCACCAGCGCACAGGCCGCGATCAGCGTCCACAGCTGCTGGTCGGTTGTCATGCGGAATCTCCCAACCGGAACGGGATGGGGGCGTTGAATGCGACCTCGTTGACCGGGGCCGCGGGTTGCGGCAACGGAACGGCAGGGGCGGGCAGCGTCTCGGATTCGGAGTCGCTGCCGCGGGCATTCATCGCTGCGATGTCGTACTCGGCCAGGCGCTGGTAGCCATCGAACAGCTCGCGCCAGGGCAGCCGGTACAGGTTGGAGAGCGCCTGTTCGACCGCATCGCGGCGGCAGCCGAACAGGAACAGGCGGACCTGGCCGCGGTACACGCAGGCCACATCCCCCTGCCTGCGGATGTTCAACTGCTGCAGGGTCTGTTCCGCGCGCAGCCCGGCCACCGGCTGCAGCGCCAGCACGGCGCTTTCCACCGCGCTGCCGTCCTGATCGATGCGTTCGCCGACGATCTGCCGGAAGCGGTCGGCCGCCACGATTCCATTCACTTCCGGTGGCCGGTGGGCACGGATCAACGGTTCGGGGTCGGCCGCCAGCTGCCCCTGCCAACGCTGCCGCTGCACCGTCTCCAGCAGCGTCAGCAGCCGCGGCAGCGGAGTCGCCGCCGGCACCACCATGTTGCCGCCGCACTGCAGCAGCAGGCGCTCGTCGGCGTAGCGCAGGCACGGTTGCACCTCGCGCACCACCAGCTTCAGCAGGTCGCCGCGCTCGCGGCGCAGCCGATGCAGCAGGCGTGCCAGTGTGTCCACCTGGTCGTTGCTGCGGATCGCCAGCACCACGGTGGCCTCGCGCGCCTGCAGCGCCGAAGGCAGCAGGTCCGCCCAGCCATCGTGGAGCCGCCAGGCGGGCGACAGCGGCGGAGCGCCTTCCAGCACGTCGGCCTCGGCCAGGTACAGATCACGATCGCCGCCGCTGGCCTCGACCGCAGAGAGCACGCTGTCCGCCTCTTCTGGCACGCGGCGCAACCCGCCTTCTGCCGCTTCGATCGCGAAGGCACGGCGGGCCACCACGCCATGGGCGTTGGCCCAGTAATGCAGCAGCAGCTGCAGCGCACCGCGGTGCGGATGCAGCTGGGCGACGCCGGAACAGGTCCGGTTCAAGGCCAGCAGGCGCGGCGCCAGGGTGGCCACTTCACCGTGGCAAAGCAGCAGCAGCACCGTGCCGGCCTGCTCCGCCCAGGCTTGCAGCTGCCGGTTCCATGCCGCCAGCCGGGCATCGCTCCAGCCTTCCAGCGCCGCCAGCGGAAACTGCACCATGCACAGGCGGGTCGCGGCGGTGGCCGCGCGGGGAAGATCAACCGCCAGACCACGCAGGGTCCGCTGCATGGCAGCGGCCGAGGAACGGAACAGACGCAACCGCGCCGGCCCCTCCCCCGGCGGCAGCTCGGCCAGCATCGCATCGGCGCCGCGCCCCAGCGTCGCCAGCACGGCGTCTCGCACGTCGCTGGCCGACCCCAGCACACCTGCGCCGACCAGGTCGGCCGGCGCGCTTCCGGCCGCGACGACCCAGTACAGCCCACCGCCGTGCATCTCGACGAACTCGGGCGGCAATCCGGCGATGGCAAGATGGGGCGCTGTCATGCCGGGTCCTTTCAGCGGACCTCAGCCGAGCCGACGCTGCGGCAGCGGAGGTGCTGTGTTGGGTGACTCGAATTTCATGACGCGCATCACACTCGTGCTGCGATACGTTCATGGCAGCTCCGATCTTGGTATTTCCGGGATCAAGACGCAGTCAACGTCGCCTGCGGAACAGGCAACGTTGGGGTGCAGCGCAGCGGTGGAACGGCCGTTGGCCGCTACTCGTACTGGATGGTGAAAGTCGCCTGTCCGTTCGCGACACCGGCACCGACGGTACCGGCCTGGGTCTGTACATAGCGGGCGCGCAGCGGCAGGGTCATGGTGCTGGTGCCCGGTATGGTGGTGCCGACATTGATCGCCTGGCCGAAGCGCACTTCGCGCTCGGTGGTGCCATCGCGCTGGACCATCTGGATGCCGATGCGGGTCGCGCTGTTGGCAGCCGCGCTGAGCTTCAGCACGCCCGGCATGTTGGAGCTGTCCTGGTCGGCATCCAGGCGGATGCCGATCTTGCTCTGGTAGGCAGCAACATTGCTGCCCTGGCAGTTCAGGCGGATGTCGAAGTCACGGTTGACCGCGCGCGAACCGACGCCGGTGAACGAGGTGTTGGGGACACTGCCGAAGTCCACCGCGATGTTGCGGCTGCCGGCGTCCACCTCGCAGGTCGGGCTGACCACGGTGGTGCCCGATCCCTTGAAGGTGGAGGTCAGCACCGGCCGGCTAGCACTATCGCCATCGAAGTAATAGGTGGTGAAACGGCCATTGGGCGCGATGATGCCCGAACCTGTCTGCGCTGCGGTCTTGATCAGCTGGATGCGGAACTGGCCACCGATCAGCGAGATGGTCGCGTTGCCGTTGAAGTTGATCGAGTGAGGATAGTAGGTCTGGATGGCGCCGGAGTCGCGGAACAGGCGGATGCCCACGCCCGCCACGTCGGTTTCATAGACGTTGGAAAAGCCGGCCACCGGGCGCTTCTGTGCGGCATTGACGTACTCGCCGATGGAGCGACCGCCGGACCAGTCGCAGCGCGCGACACTGTTCTGCTGGTTGATCGCAACGCTGATCTCCTTGATCACGCCGCCAACCGGGGTGCTGGGCAGGATCACGATCTGACCCATGTCCATGGTCACGTCCTGTGCGGTGAACCCGCTGGTCTGGATGCGGCATGCGGCGCTGGCCTGCTGGGCCAGCAGCACGCCCCCCAGCACGGCCAGTGCGGCCAGCGCCTTGCGGCCACGGGAAAGAATCATCGGCATGCTGCCTCCAGCGGGATGAAGCCGGTCTTGGACGCGTCGGCGCCCGCCGGAACCTGGTAATCGACGGTGCAGCGCTGGTCGGCGCCGGCGCCCCACTCCACCTGCAGGCGGCCGTGATCCTGCTCGCTGCGCACATACAGGCGGCCACCCTGGCTGACCATGCCCACCGGCTGGCCCTGCTCGTCCTTGACCTGTGCGCCGAACGGCAGGGTGCGGCCATCGGGATTGCGCACCTGGATCAGCAGCGCGTTGCCCTTGCGGGTATCGAAGCGCAGGTAGCTGATGGCACCGGCAAACGGTGCAACCGACTGGCTGCTGCTTTCCAGCTCGACGTCATGCGCCATGCCCTGCGGATCCAGGGTCACGGTGTTCAGGCGGTACGGCGATACGTACGGCACCACGGCGTAGCCGCGACCATCGATGCGCAGGCCCGGTGCGTTGGTCACCTGCGCGTCGCGCGCGCCCGGCGCCTCGACCAGCACCATGGTATCGCCACGCTGCGGAGTGAAGGTGACGCCGCCCGGATGCATGACCACGCTGCCGTTGGCGCCCACCGATGCCTGGCGGAAATCGCTGGAATGGCTGTAGGTCGCGTTCAACGCGGTGTAGCGGCTGCGGTACTCGGCGTTGCCGACCGCGGTGGTGTTGCCCTCGCGGGAATCGGACAGGGCCACGCCGTAGCTGAAGTTGTTGTCGACGCCGGCCGAACCGGTGATGCCCACGCGGCTGTTGTCGTAGCCACCACGGTCACGCGCGCCCAGGTCGGCGCTGAACGACACCGGATGGGTCCCGCGGCCCAGCGGAACGCTCATCGAGAACAGGTACTGGGTGTCGGCCCGGCCGAGGATGCCTTCTTCGGTGCGCAGTGCCGAGAAACCGTAGTTCACCGAGCGCCAGGCGTTGTTGTAGCCCACCTGGTACTGCTTGGAGGTGCCGGAACGGTCGTAGAAGTCACGCACCGAACCGGTGACGTACAGCGCACCGGCACGGCGGCCCAGCGGCTGGTTCAGGGTCAGCTGGAACTGGCTGCGCTGGCGGCCACGGGTGGTCGGGTCGATGCCGCGATCATCCGCGTCGCGTCCGTACAGGGCGTCCTGCAGGCTGTAGTAGCCTTCGGTCGAATAACGATAGGCGGCCAGGGTCAGGTTGGTCCCGGTTTCGCCGATCATGTTGCTGTAGCTCAGGCGCACGCTGGCGCCGGTGTGGTCGCCGTAGTGGTTGAACGACGTACGGGCATGGGTGACATCGGCCGCGAACGCACCGATCCGGGTGGACAGGCCAATGCCGTACAGCAGTGAAACGTAGCCTTCGCTCAGCGCGCTGCCGCCGTACAGGGTCAGCTGGTTGCCGATGCCGCGCTGGTAGGTACCCTGCGCCAGCCAGGGTTCATCGCGCAGCAGCTCGTTGCGGACCTGGCCGGCGGTCACCGAGTAGCGGGAGACGCCTTCGCGCAGCATCTGCGGCACCGAACCGAACGGCACCTTGAACTCGCGGCGGCGGCCATCGGCCTCGATCACGCTCACTTCCAGGTCACCGCCGTAACCGGTCGGGTACAGATCGTCGATGACGAAGCTGCCCGGCGATACGGTGGAGGAATAGATCAGCTGCTGGTTCTGCCGGACTTCCACCCGCGCATTGGTCTCGGCGATGCCGCGCACCACCGGCGCGTAGCCGCGCAGCGAATCGGGCAGCATGCGGTCGTCACTGGCCAGGCTGGCACCCCGGTATCCGATCGACTCGAACAGTTCGCCGGTGGTGTAGGCCTCGCCCACAGTGAGCATGCCGCGGATCTTCGGGATGCCGCGCTGGGCGTAGGTGGCGATGCTCTGCCAGTGGCGGCCGTCGCCCTCGGTCCAGGTCAGGTTGGAATCGTGGCGGAACTGCCAGCCGCCCAGGTTCAGGCCGGCATTCAGGCCCAGATAGGCGCTGCGGTTGCGCTGGCCGCCTTCGACGCGGCTGTCGCTGTCGATGGCATTGAAGCTGTAACCGACGAAGCCGGCGTTGATGCCACGGTCCCACAGCGCGGGGTTGACGTAGCCACGCGCTTCGCGGCGCAGGAACACCTGCGGGATGCTCAGGTCGTAACGCAGGTTGCCGCTGTCATAGACGCCATAGGCATTGGCCATGCGCTGCTGCACCGGCACGCACGTGGAGGTATCGGTCGGCACCGACGGGTCCTGCTGCAGCAGCACCGCCTCGCTGTCCACGCCCATTTCCTCGAGCATCGGCAGCGCCAGGCAGGCATCGACGCGCCCCTGTGCATCCGCCTTGAACTGCACGTCGCGGCGGCCCTGCCAGGCGCCATTGACGTAGACGTCCACGCGATAGGTGCCGGCGACCATCGGATTGCCGTTGCTGAAGGCCGCCAGATCGACCTGCTTGGCTTGGCCGGAGAGGAAGCTGGAGTTGAACTGCGCCGACTCCGGCGCACGCGCGGTCGCCGCCCCAGTCTGCGCCATCAGCGCCTGTTCGCCGAGATTGGCCGGGGCAGCCAGCGCCCATCCTGGGCAGGCCACGCCGGCAGCCAACAGGCAAAGCGCCTGATGGATCGACAATGTCAATCTGTTTCCGATCACACTGACATTCCTTCAATTCGCCGCACGGCGGCGGTGGCGGGATGCGCAGGCCCTGGCCAGCGCGGCGCGTTCAGCCCCCGGTGCTGTCGAGGCGGACCTTGTGCTCCACCCGACCGCCGTAATCGTTGATGGTGATGAAGCGCACCTCGGTGGTGCCCACCGGTGCGGCGAACTCCAGGTTCTGCTTCGGTGCGACCATCGTTCCCTTGTCCTCGACCGCCTTTTCGCTGCTGCCGGTCACGGCATGCACTTCGGCCAGGGTCACGTGGAAGGGGCTCGGGTTCTCCACCCGCAGGCGGTCACCGCTGCGGGTCCAGCGCAGGGCTGCCGGTGCGTCGTTGGCGACGCCCTTCAGGCCCTGCGGCCGATAGAAAAGCTTCAGGCGCGAACGGAACGCGACCTGCAGGTAGTTCTGCTCACCGTTCTCGGCGTTGTCCGGCGACGGCGGCACATCCAGCACGTTCAGCCAGAACACCGACTCGCGATCGGTCGGCAGCTGCGCGCCGGAGAAGATCAGGCGCAGCGCCTGGCTGCGGCCCGGCTCGACGCGGCTGATCGGCGGCGTCAGCACGAACGGGGCATCACTGGTGTCGGCCGTCTGGTTGGCGTCGCCACTGTCGATCCAGGCCTGCACCAGCGCGGGCGAGTCGCCCACGTTGTCGACCTGCACGGTGACTTCGCGCGACTGCGCCGGATAGATCACACGCGTGCCATTGACCACCACGCCTGCCATGGCTTCCTGGCAGAAGAGCAGCGTCGACGCTGCCAGCAGCAGCGCCCGGGGAAAGAGAGCTTTCATCGGAAGTACTACGCTCGAGGTGTGTGGCCAGGGGCCGCGGAGCGCTGGCCGGCGCGTACGCCGGCCAGTGCGGGTACGGCGATGATCAGTTGTAGATGATCGTGTACTTGACGCTGCTGGTGACGTCGCCCGGGGTGGCGGCGGCAGTGGCGTAGTACTCGGCGTAGTAGTTCAGGTTGGCGGTGCCGTCGGTGGCAACGGTCACCCACTGCGAGTTGTCCTGGGCCAGACCGGTGCCTGCGGCCTTCACCGGCAGGAACTGGTTGTTCGAGCCCAGCAGCTGCAGCTGCACGTTGCCGGCAGCGTTGGCCGAAGCCTGGTTGATCAGGCGGCCGCTGTTGAAGTCAACGGTCGAACCCGGCTCGAAGTAGGTGGCGACGTTGCCGGCGCTGCACTTGGTCAGGTTGATGGCGAACGGGGTGCGGCCCGCGACGGCACCGGCGGTGGCCAGGGTGTTCTTGGACACGGTCGGCAGGGTAACGGCGAAGTCCTTGCCGCCCGGGGTCGAGATGGTGCAGGTCTTGTCGGTCACCTTGCCATTGAAGGTGATGGTGCCGTCGGCAGCGTTGGCGGCCAGCGGAGCAGCGGCCAGCATGAGAGCCGCGATGATGTTGATCTTGTGCATTGCTTTTACCTAACCCTACTGAAGAGATGGAAGTAGAGGAGGAAGCAAGGAGCACTGCCGGGCTTCAAGACCCATCCTTGCGTCTCACCTGTGGCCGGATTCGGACATACCTACCCCTGAATCCGTGACGCAAGTATATGCAGAACTGTGATGAAAGTCCCATTATTTTTCTGAACGATGGTTTATTGACGCCCCAAATGTGCCGTGATAGGCACTTTTGGCTTGGCGGCCGATGGGGAATTGGCGCGGGCCGGCAAAGGTGGGGGAACGACGGCAGATGACGTCTTCGACCCCGGTGGCGGGCGCGCCTGAAAGAGGCTGTTTTCAGGCGGCCAGCGCCGTATTTGATGCGCATCACTCTTTGTTGGTGATGGCCCTAGCAGATTCGGATTTTGCCTATTAAAGGCCGTCCGGAGCTGTCGCTAACTAGGACACACCGAACCAGAGAACGTGTCATGAGGACTTCCCTTCTGCTGTGCGTGGCCCTGATGTCCGTCAGTGCGCTGGCCCAGGCCAGCAGTGGCAGCATCCGGTTCAGCGGCCGCATCGCCGAGCCGGGTTGCACGACGGCCCTGTCCCAGGGCGAGCTGAGCCTGGCGGCCTGCCCGCCGTCGGCCAAGGGCTCGACGGTGGCGGTGACCGCGGTGGGCGACAGCCAGGCCGCGACGCTGCGCGATGGCAAGCGCCATGGCCAGCAGCTGGCCGTGTCGGCCAGCGCCATGCGCGTCGGCGACATCGCCTTCTCCGAGCGCTACCGCGTGGAAGCGCCGCAGCAGCAACCGCTGCGGGGCGCCTACCTGGTGGTGGTCGACTACCTTTAAGCCGGGTCCGGCAGTTCAAAGACCTGACGCAGGTAGGCCAGGTAGCCGGGGTCGTCGCACATGCTCTTGCCCGGCGAATCGCTGAGCTTGGCCACCGGCTGGCCGTTGCAGCGGACCATCTTGATGACGATGTTCAATGGCGTCGGGCCCAGATCGTTGGTCAGGTGGGTGCCGACGCCGAAGGCCACCTGGCAGCGACCGCGGAAATAGTCGTACAGGCGCATCACCTTGGCGATGTCGAGCCCATCGCTGAACACCAGCACCTTGCTGCGCGGATCGACCCGGCGCTGCTGGAAATGCGCCAGCATGCGGTCACCCCAGTCGAACGGATCGCCCGAGTCATGGCGCACGCCGTCGAACAGCTTGCAGAAATACATGTCGAAGTCGCGCAGGAAGGCGTCCAGGCCGACCACGTCGGACAGCGCGATGCCCAGGTCACCGCGGTACTCGCGTGCCCATGACTCCAATGCCGCCACCTGCGAATCGCGCAGCCGTGGCCCCAGCGCCTGGAATGCCTGCAGGTACTCGTGCGCCATCGTGCCGTGCGGGGTCATGCCGTACAGCCGGGCGAAATGCACGTTGCTGGTGCCGACCAGCTGCGGGCCGAGCGCATCGCGCAGCAGTGGCAGCAGGCGCGCATGCCAGTCGCGCGAGTAGCGACGGCGGCTGCCATAGTCGGCGATGCGGCATTGCTCGAAGCCGGGGGTGTCGCGCAGCAGCGCGGCCTTGGCCTGCAGGCGGCGCTCGCCCTCGGCGAAGTCGGGCGTGGTGGTGTTGCGGAACCAGACTTCGTTGATGATGGCCAGCAGCGGCACTTCAAACAGGATCGTATGCAGCCAGGGCCCGGTGATGTCCAGTTCGATCTCGCCGGGCACCCGGGTCGAGGCACGCAGCTGGATGTACTTGCGGTCCAGGTGGAACAGGCCGAGGAAATCGGCGAAATCGGGCTTCACGAAGCGCAGGCCACGCATGTAATCCAGCTCGGCGTCGCTGAAGCGCAGGCTGCACAGGTGGTCGATCTCTTCATCGATCTGGTCGATGAAGCGGGCCAGGTCGATGCCGGGCGTGCGGCATTTGAACCGGTACTGCACCTGGGCGCCGGGGTGCTGGTGCAGCACCGCCTGCATCATGGTGAACTTGTACAGATCGGTGTCGAGCAGGGACTGGATGATAGGCATGAGGCGGATTATGCGCCCGGCGGGGTGAACCGGGGGGCCCGCCCATGCGCGCCGCCGCCGGACACGCTCGACACTACAGGGATCTGCGCAGCAGTCTCGGCACCAGCAGCAGCGCGTGCGCCCAGATCGCCCCCCAGACCGCCACCTGCACCAGCAACGAGCGCTGTGGCGCCTCGAACCTGCGGAAGTAACGCCACAATCCGCGGTGCTTGTGCCACTCGACGAAGAAGGGCCGCGAACGGCTGGACACGCCGCGCACATGGGTGACCTGCAGGTCGTTGGCGATCGCCACCACCGCGCCCGCCTCGCGCGCGCGCCGGCACAGGTCCAGGTCCTCGGCGTGCAACCGGTAACCGGCGTCCCAGCCACCGAGACGATCAAACAGCGTCCGCGGCATCAGCAGCAGCGCGCCGGACAGCGCCGGCACCGGCTGCAGCGTCTTTGCCGGATCGCGCGGAATAGCCAGTTTCGAGCCGCTGCCCGGCGAGCGCAGCATGGCCAGGAAATCCGGATCACGGCGGCGCACCGCCTCATCGGCATGGCCGTGCTCATCCACCTGCTCGACCCCGAGCAGGCAGTCACCGAGCACGTGCGCGCGGTCGCGCAGCCTGGCCAGGGTTTCCGGCTCGACCATCAGGTCCGGGTTGATGAACGCCAGCCATGGGCTGTGCGAATCGGCCGCGCCCTGGTTGTTGGCGGCGGCGAAGCCCGGATTGTCCGGGTTGCCGATGAAGCGCACGCGCGGGTCGTGGCTGGCGTGCCGCTGCACGATGTCCAGCGTGCCATCCACCGAACCGTTGTCGATCACCCGGATTTCCGCCACATCCTGCGACTGGCGCAGCCGCGACAGGCAGGCATCGATGGTGCTGCCGCTCTGGTAGGTAACGACGATGGCGGCAATGGCGGCATTCAAGCGGTTGGCTCCGACGCGGACGGGACGAACAGATCGCCCTGTTCGCGCGGCATTATCGCCTGCTGCATCCGCTGCTGCAGGTCCGCGCGCAGTTCGTGCAGCGGATCGTGCATCAGGAAGTCGGCCAGGCGTGGCACCCAGCCAGGCCACCGCGCGGCCAACGCCTCCAGATCGCCATCGCGGCTGACCGCTTCGCCGGCGCGGCTGACGAACGCGTTCTCGCACAGCACGTTGCGCCAGCCCAGGCCCGCCATGCGCAGGCTCAGATCGACCAGCGCAGCGTTCCAGCCGGCGTAGCTTTCCACGTCCAGTCCGCCGGCACGGCGACGTGCATTGCCGCGCACCAGTACCGCATGCGTGACCGCCGATGGCAGCTCCGGGTGCAGGGTCGGCAGTGCGGCGCAGGTCTGCGCCAGCAGCGCAGTATCGGGGGGCTCGGCATTGATCTCGCCCAGCCGGGGCCAGGCCGCGGTCTCGCCTGCATTGCACCAGGGCGTGGCGGTGGCAATGGCCGCATCGCGGGCGAAGGCGTCCTGCAGCTGCTGCAGCCATCCCGGCGCCGGTACGCTGTCCGGTGCCAGCACGGCCACATCGAGCCCCTCGCAGGCACGCAACATTTCATCCAGATGAGCCACCTCGCCCAGCGGCCGGGCGCGGCGGGTGTACTCGGCCTGCAGTGGCGTGTTCGCCAGCCAGTGCTCGACGACCGCCTGAGCGCGTGGTCCGGTCTGGGCATCATCGGCCAACCAGACCGCGGTACCCGGTGCCGTACCGGCATCAAGCGCAGCCAGACACCGGTCCAGCGCCGCATCGTCCACGCACAGCGGCAACAACACGATCGCCCCCATCCCGCCTCCGTGGTTGTCGGTGGCCACAGCGTAGCACCGGGAGGGTGTCGGCCGGGTTGCACCCGGCACGTGCAGAGGCCGGAGCCGAAGCGGGGTTCATGGGAACGGCGGGGGTCGCCCCGCCGTAACCCCCTACTTCTTTGCGCGCGGCTGGTTCAGCGGCTCCATCGCCCGGAAACGCTGGCTGTACTCGTCGGTCAGCGTGCGCGCTTCCTGCCCATTGCGAACGATGCTGGGCGTCAGCAGCACGATCACCTCCGAGCGACGGCTGGTGCGGCTCTTCTGCCCGAACAGCGCGCCGATCACCGGAATGCGGCTCAGGCCGGGAATGCCGCTGCTGCCATCGGTGGCCGAGTCGGTGATGAGGCCGGCCAGCATGATGGTGTCGCCGCTCTGCACGGCGGCCTCGGTAGCCAGCTTCTTGGTGGAAATGCGCGGGTTGCAGTTGCGCTCCTGCGGATTGCAGTTCTCCGGCACGTCCGACGCGCTGCTGACTTCCTGCACGATGTCCAGGAACACCGTGCCGTCTCGGGTCACGCGCGGGCGCACCTTCAGGATCACGCCGGTATCGATGTACTGCACCGAGCTGTAGCTGCTGGTGCCGACGCCGGTGTTCACCGTGGTGGTGCTGATCGGCACCTTGTCACCCACGTTGAGCGTGGCCTCGGCGTTGTTGCGCACGAACACCGACGGGGTCTGCAGCAGTCGCACATCGGTGACCTTGTCCAGCGCGCTCACCACCGCTGCACCATTGTGGCCGGTGAACGCCCAGCCCAGGCCTTCGCCGCCGGTCGCGGCACCGGCGAAGCTGCTCCAGGAGCCACCCGCCGCGGCAGGCAGGGTCACACCGCTCAAGGCTCCCGTCAGTGCACGCCCGGCCACGGCGTTGTCGAAGAACCAGTTCACGCCGTACTTCAGGTCGCCATCCAGAGCGACCTCGGCCACCTGGGCTTCGATATGTACCTGCAGTGGCATCACGTCCAGCTTCTCGATCACCTCGCGGATCGAGCGCCAGGCCTGCGGCGTCGCGCGCACCAGCAGCGTATTGGTTTCCTCCACCGCCGACACGCCGACCCGGTCGCCTTCCACTTCCAGGCTGACGCTGACGTTGCCGGACTGGCGCTGCGGCAGGTTCAAGCTGCCATTACCGCCACTGGAACTGCTGCCCGGGGTCGAGCCGAAGCTGCTGCTGTTGTTGCTGTCGATGCCACGGTCGCTGTCGCTGTCCAGCTGCGACGGAATGGCACCCGGGGCCAGCGATGCAGGGCTCGAGCCGCCCCGCTTGCCGCTGCTGGCGAACGCCTCGCTGAGCCGCTCGGCAAGATCGCGCGCCTTGATGTAGCGCAGCTCATGGGAGAACAGGCGGGCACTGCCACCGGCCGTATCGATGCGGTCCAGCCATTGCTGGATCTGGTCCAGGTAGCGCACCTGCGGGGTGATCACCAGGACCGCGTTGGCGTTTTCCAGCGGCAGGAAGCGGAACATGCCGGCGCTGGGCGTCTTGCTTTCCTCGCCGAACACCTTCTCCAGGTCGCTGGCAACCTGCTCGGCCTTGCCGGACGTGATCGGGAACACGCCCACCGACATGCCCGACAGCCAGTCCACATCGAAGATCTCGACCGTGCGCAGGTAGTTCTCCAGCTCGGCACGGGTGCCGCCGAGGGTGATCACGTTGCGGCCGCTGTCGACGTTGACGATGGCGTTGGGCCGCGCGTACGGCTCCAGCACCTTCTTCATCTCGGTGGCGGAGATGAACTGCAGCGGCACCACCCGGACCTCGAAGCCGCGCGCGCTGGAGGCCGGTGCGGTGCTCGGCGCGACAGTGCCGGCCAGCGCCTGGTCGGCGGCAACGATGTTGTAGCGCCCGCCGCTGTACACCATGCGCGCGTTGTTCCAGCCCAGCACCATCTCCAGCAGGTTCAGCGCCTGTGCCGGCGAGACCGGCTTGGGCGTGGCCAACGTGACCGTGCCCTGCACCCCCGGCGCGATCACATAGTTCTGGCCCAGCATGTCACCGAGGATCGCCTTGACCACGGCATGCAGCGATTCGCCCTCGAAGTTGAACGTGGCGCTGCCGGTGCCGGCCGCATGCAATGCCGGCGACGGTGCGCGCGCGGCCTCGCGGTTGATCATCGTGCCGGTGCCACGGCGGATGACCGCCTGCGGTGCCCCCTGGCTGTCGGCCGCCGCATCGGCCTGGACGTCCGCTGCGGCCTGGCCGGCGCTGGGCGCAGGCTGCAGGGCGCCCTTGCGCTGCACATGGGGGCTGGAGACGGTACTGCAGCCCACCAGCAGCGCGAGCACGAAGGACCAAGGAAGAAAACGCAGGCTCATGCTCTCACTCTACCGGTTGGCGCCATTGCCCGAAGGCGGCGGCGACTGTTGTTGCTGTTGTTGTTGCAGCTGGCGGCGGCGGGCCTGGATGCGCTCGCGGATGGCCTGCATCTGCGCTTCGCTGGGCCCGTTGCTGTTGGCCGGCGGCGGGGGTGCGGCAGCAGACGCCGGCGCGGGTGTGGCGTCGGCTGCACGTTGCGGTGCGGTCGCCGCCTGTGCCGGCGCGGCCTGCGCCGGCAG
>NZ_JASGBV010000046.1:0-72629 GCF_030053245.1 Stenotrophomonas sp. RS-48 | reverse complement strand
CCTGGCCACCCTGCTCGACCTGGAAGGCGTGGCCGTGCGTTCCGGCCAGCACTGCGCACATCCGTTGCTGTAGTACTTCGGCGTCGCGGCCACCTGCCGTGCTTCGCTGGCGTTCTACAACACGCACGCCGAGATCGAGCGGTTCATTATCGCCTTGGCGAAGGTGCGGAAGTTGCTGGGGTGAAATTCGCCAGAGTCAGGGAAATACGGGAACGCTGCAGGGGACTGCGGCGTTTTTTATTGCTCGTGGGACGCAAGCCAGTAGAGGTGAAACCGGGAAATGCCGAGTAATGCAAGGAACGGGCAATCTCATCGTAATGCCGAACCATTCCATCATCAGCGGCCTTGAGACATCGCCTTCTACATGCCAACAAGCATGGATACCCCGGAAGCAATCAAGAAGACGTACATCATCACTACACCCCTCAACACCCACCGTCCACCCTGATGGACCGCCTGCCCCTTGGAAGTGAGGGCGAGCACTGCGATACCACGCAAGCACCCAAGCCACCAGTCAGCCTTGATGATTCCGGCTGCAGCAAGTACTTCTGGCCGTTCGCGCTCGATTTTCAGCAACATCCTGTGAGCCGCAAATGCGTTTATCCACATGGCACCTAGAATGATGGAAGCCCAAACGGGGTAACTCTCAACAAGGCTTTTCATCGATCCTCACGTTGGCACTGCACTATAAAAATTCTCCAGACACACTCCACCGCTCACATCAATCCGCAACTTCCGCTATACGGCAAACCCCTCCACCCACATCCGCCTCAACCTTGACATAGAGATTGTTCGTAAAATACACATCCCCATGGCAAACCACACGGGCATTGTTCTCGTAGTACGTTACAACAAGCGAGGAATCAGCAGCGATCTCCGGTTTTGCAGCCCTGCTTTCACCGGCAGGAATTGCTCCCAGGTCAACCGCACCACCGCCGACCCCCAAGTTGATGTCATGAATCACGTCCCTTCCAACATTCTTTACAACAATCACAGGATCCGACAACCAATCACAGCCTTGCAGCCCCAGTGAAATGACCACAGCTGCCAGGCATGAGCGGGTTCGACGCACAGTGATCTACAGCCGGCGGTAGCGAACATGACCCCAGCCGTGCTGCAGCAGCAGTTGGAGTGAATCAGCCAGCTGCCGAAGGCCAAGCAGAAGATGGTGAGCGAGGTTCCGGACTCGCTGTCGGCGCATGCCGGGCGATAATCCACCCGATCTCCGCAATGACGACAAGGCCCGCGATGTGTGGCCTGGTGTTCCATAGGCTGTCAAGGGCCAATCCTGGATCACTTTCCGACTTTCGCTTTACGGAGCATCTCTCGACGGATAGTCAAACACCAATGCAAATCTTCCCTCAGAATCGCTTTGAGGCAACTCAAACCTGAACTTCTTCAATGTTTCTCTGGCAGCAACATCGATGGCCCTATTTCTAGAGCTCTTGTCAATGCTGACATTGATCGGCTCCCCACGCTTATCAATATGGAATCGAATTCTGACACAGGCGGCTTCATATCCAGATCCCAGTGGATCTCTCGGCACCCTAAATGACTCACTGTGCAGAATCAGCGCTTCAGTCTTTTGAATCACTTCCGCCCAACCACCGGATCTGCAATCGCATGCCATGCCATTCGCAACAAATATTAGGAAAGCCGTGGAAACAGGAAACATTCTACTGCCCTCCAAACAATGTCTCTGGCACAGGAATTCCACAGCAATTCGTTCTTAGCGGCAATCCCAAATGCTGCCCGTATGGCTTCTCTAAAAATCCTATCGCCCTGTCATCGCGGGCGGTTCATTATCACCTTTCGGGCTCAGTCAATCGACCGACGATCAGGCAATCGGCATTCCTCCCTTGACCTCCTGGAGATCAGAGCCACGCACTCGTTGACTGGAAGTCCACAGGTGTCCGCTGACATGACGACACCTTCATGGTTGGTCAAGACGAAATAGATCCTCAGCTTCTCGTTCCCCGCCTGATCAAATGATGGCCTAGCGTCGATCAAATGCACCCTACAGAGTTGAGTTTCCGGCACACTTTCGGAAGCCTCGAAGCCGGACTCGAGCAACGCCGCATACTGATTTGCCCTCACATTTCCCGGGTCGTTATTTATGACCCTACTTCCACCCCCCTCCCTGCCATCGCAGGCTGCGAGTCCTGGCAGGCAAAGCACGGCTACAAAAATACCGACCAGTCTTCCAAAGCCACCAAGCACTGGGGAATTTCTCACTGGAATCGCTCCCGAGACTTCGCACACCACATTTATGTTCTTTCACAGAATCCGATCATTCTCTCCACAATGACCGAAGCACACTGACCTTCGTCAGCATCACACGTCGAAGCAGCCAAGAAACTTCCGCCACCACCCGTTAGTACGTAGAAAATTCTTCTATCCCTTCGACCGTCCCGGGAGAGCTCGAGCTGCGACACCACCAATTCCGCGTTGACCTCACCCTTCCCAGCGACAGGGCGGGACCGAATGATTTTATCCATCTCAGCATGTATTTTCTGAGATGCAGAACTATCGTGATCCTGATTGGCAACCTTGAGCACACAATCCTGATCCTGCACGCAAGAGGCCAGAAGCGGTAGCGACACTACAGCAGACAGAAAAAATCCAGTATTCATCGAAATCCCTGCTTCAGTCACTTTCCCGGAAGTTGTTCATCAACACGCCTCGCATCAGGTTGTCCTTCAACCCGTCAGAACCCATTGTCGATTCCGAGGCGTCGTATCGTTACCTGGTACCGCATCCTCATCCCTTACAGTGATTCGCGCTCCATTTTGATTCTCCATAATATGATTGGTCGGCACGAGGACAATTGGCGCAATCCGGGCCGCACTGAATCGAAAGGCGTCAAGGCTCCGTTCACGACAGTGCTTCCATCGGCGGTCGAATCCCCGGCGCGCATCGCCAATGCAGAAGGGCGTGCGGCCTGACCCACGCCCCACCTAGAATGGCGCCATGAGCACCCTGACCTTCCGCGCCGCTACGTCGGCCGATATCCCTGCCCTGATCTCGCTGGTGACCTCCGCCTACCGGGGTGACGCCAGCCGGGTCGGCTGGACCACCGAAGCCGACCTGCTGGACGGCGCCCGCATCGATGCCGAAGGCATCCAGACCGACCTCGACCGGCCCCGCTCGACCATCCTGCTGGCGGAGCGCGAGGGCCGCCTCGTGGCCTGCGCCCACGTCGCCGATGTAGACGGCAAAGGCTACTTCGGCATGTTCTCGGTCGATCCGGCCCAGCAGGGGGGCGGCGTCGGCAAGCAGCTGATGGATGCGGCCGAAGCCCACGCCGCGCGCGAATGGGGCGTGCCGGTGATGCAGATGACCGTGATCGACGTGCGCGACGAACTGATCGCCTTCTATGAGCGCCGTGGCTACCGCCGCACCGGCATCAAGAAGCCGTTCCCCTACGGCGACGAGCGCTTCGGCATTCCCAAGCGCGACGATCTGCGCTTCGAGATCCTGGAAAAGCCGCTGGTGGGAGCCACCGCATGAGCGATGCGTGGACCTTCGTCTGCGCCGGCAGCGACCTGCTGCCGGGTGAAATGAAGAGCGTGTTCGACGAGGTTACCGGTACGCCGATCGTGGTGTTCAACCTCGATGGCGAGCTGTATGCCCTGGAAGACCAGTGCACGCACGAGGAATTCGAGTTGTCCTCCGGCGAGTTCAACACCACCGAAGGCAGCGTCGAGTGCGTGCTGCACGGTGCCCGCTTCGACGTGCGTGATGGCCGTGCCCTGTGTGCCCCCGCGTACAGCCCGGTCCCCAAGTTCCCGGTCAAGCGCGAGCACGACGCCATCTGGACCCGCGACGACCGGGACTGACCGGCCCATCCGCCCCGCCTGGGAAGGGCCCTGCAGGCGCCCACAGGGCCGCGAGTGGCCAGGTACAGACCTCCCGCAACACCGAAGATGCGAATCATTATCGTTGCTGTTACTCTACGTAACATCTTCGTAATGCCCATCGCCGCGCCATGGCCTCGCCCGCGCCCATCGCTACGCTCTGCCAGCTTGCCCGCATGGGCGGGCCGCTGTTGGCTGCGCTGCTGCTGGCACTGCTGCTGGGATGGTCGGCGCTGCATGAAGGGTCGCGCAGCTCGCTGGTCACCACGCCGGCGCTGCAGGCGCAGGACAGCCTGCCCGCAGCGCCTTTCGGCACGCCGCCCCGCGAGCAGGCCATGCCACGGGTGGAAGCCGAGCCCGATGACAGCCGGAGCATCAAGTCCCCGCTGCTGCGGCGGTTGTGTGGCCCGCTTCCGGTGCCGCCACTGGTGCCGGCAGCCGCGCCGTCGCCCTACCCGGCCCCGGCGCTGCCGTCGCGCTACCAGCATCCCCCCGGCCAGGCGCCTCCGTCCCTGCTGAGCTGACGCTTCCCCCGGCCGCGCCCGGGCGTCCGGCGCTGCCCGGACATCCACCTCCGATCCCGCTTCAAGTCCGCTTCCGATCCTGCCTGCCGCGCCGTCATCCGGCACCGGCGGATCGTTCCTGTCCCGCTACCCACCCAGACCCATGAACCCGATCAAGAGCCGCAAGCACGCCTCCCCACTCCGCAACCTGCCGTTGGCGACCGCCAGCCTGGCCGCCGGCCTCGGCCTGGCCACGCTGCCCGCGCTGGCCCACGCCGAAGCGACCGACAATGCCCGCACGCTGGACAAGATCGACGTGCACGCCACACATGGCTACAAGGCCGACAAGGTCGCCTCGCCGAAGTTCACCCAGCGGCTGCAGGACACCCCGCAGACCATCCAGGTCATCACCAGCGACCTGTTCAACCAGCAGGGCGCCACCACCCTGACCGAAGCGCTGCGCAACAGCCCGGGCGTGGGCACCTTCTATGCCGGCGAGAACGGCAACACCACCACCGGCGATGCGCTGTTCATGCGCGGCTTCGACACCTCCAACAGCCTGTTCGTCGATGGCGTGCGCGACCTCGGCTCGATCTCGCGCGACGTGTTCAACATCGAACAGGTGGAAGTGACCAAGGGGCCAGCAGGGACCGACAATGGTCGCTCGGCGCCGACCGGCGCCATCAACCTGGTGAGCAAGCAGGCCACCCTGCAGGACGCCACTTCGGCCAGCGTTTCGCTGGGCAGTGACCAGCAGCGCCGGACGACCGGTGACTGGACCCAGTCGCTGAGCGCGACCAGCGCGCTGCGCGTCAACGCGATGTGGCAGGACAGCGACCAGCCCGGCCGCGATCACGTGCAGAACAAGCGCTGGGGCCTGGCCCCGTCGCTGGCGTTCGGCCTGGGCACGGCCACCCGCTACTACCTCAACCTGCTGTACGTGAAGCAGGACAACGTGCCCGACGGCGGCGTGCCGACCCTGGGGCTGCCGGGCTGGACGCCGCAGCCGACGCTCGAAGCGCTGGCCGGGCATCCGGTGGATCCGGAGAACTTCTACGGCACCCGTGCCGACCACGACGACGTGACCGCGAAGATGGCCACGTTCCGCTTCGAACATGATTTCAACGACAGCGTGCGCCTGACCAATACCGCGCGTTGGGGCCGCACCGAGCAGGACTACCTGCTCACCGCCTTCATGGGTACCGGCGCGCTCGGCGCCAATGGTCGTCCGACCGGCAACATCGGCTACACCAACCCCGCCGACCGTTCGACCTACACGATCGCGCGCAGCCTGCCGACCTTCAAGGACCAGCGCAACACCATCCTGACCGACCAGTTGAACCTGCGGGCCGACTTCAGCACCGGCGCCATCGGCCATGCCCTGAGCGCAGGCCTGGAGTTCACCCGCGAAGAACTGGACAGCTACGGCCAGGCGGCCACCGGCGGCACCAGCTGGCCTGCCGCGAACCTGTACGACCCGGACTGGAACGTGACCGGGCTGACCTGGGCGCATAACGGCGCCGATGCCCACGGCAAGACCACCACGTCCTCGGCGTATCTGTTCGACACGCTGGCATTCGGCGACAGCTTCCTGCTGACTGCCGGCGTGCGTGCCGACCACTACAAGACCGAGTACGCCAGCGCCTCGGTCTGCGGCGGCCGGAGTGGTCCCGCCTGCGGCAGCAATCCGGCCGGCACCGTGCTGCGCAACCCCACGCTGGAGGCCTCCGACACTCTGTTGAACTGGAAGCTGGGCGCGCTGTACAAGGTGGGCGACACGGTCAGCGTGTATGCCAACTACGCGATCTCGCAGCAGCCCCCGGGCGGTGCCAACTTCCAGCTGAGCAGCTCGGCCAGCAGCGCCGACAACCCCAAGCTGGACCCGCAGAAGGCCAAGACCTTCGAGGTCGGCAGCAAGTGGGCATTCCTGGAGGATGCACTGGCCGTCAACCTGGCGTTGTTCCAGACCGACGTCGACAACGAGATCAATACCACCGTGCTCGACGAGGCCGGCAACCCGACCCAGACCGGCAGCAAGCGCGTGAAGGGCGTGGAGCTGTCCGCCGTGGGCCGCCTGACCGACAACTGGTCGGTGTCGGCCGGCTTCAGCCACCTCGACACCGAAGTGAAGGAAGGCGCCAAGGTCGCTGCCGACGGCACCACCAACCTGACGTACACGCCGGACGATACGTTCACCGGCTGGACCAGCTACACGCTGGCCCACGGCATCACCGTCGGGGGTGGCGTGCGCTACGCTGCCGGCATGCATCGTGGCACCGACGGTGCTGTCGGCACACCGTCATTCACCAAGTCCTACGTGGTGTACGACGCCGTGGTGTCGTGGGCGGTCAACGAGAACATCTCGCTGCGCTTGAACGGCTACAACCTGTTCGACAAGGCCTACGTGGCCAGCATCAACAAGAGCGGCTACCGTTACACCCCGGGTGCCCCGCGCACCTTCCTGCTCAGCGCGGACATCCGCTTCTGATGTCCTGGCGCGGGGGAGCCCGGCTCCCCCGCGCAACGACGAGGCAACACCATGCTGCTGCACATTCCCAACGTGCTCACCGCTGATGAAGTGGCACAGGTCCGCCAGCAACTGGACACCGCCGACTGGACCGATGGCCGCGAGACCGTGGGTGCCCAGGGTGCGCAGGTGAAGCACAACGAACAGCTGCCGGACGCGTCACCAGTGAAAGCCGAGCTGGGTGCTGGCGTGCTCGCCGCACTGCGGCGCAGCCCGCTGTTCTTCGCTGCGGCACTGCCGTTGAAGATCCTCCCCCCACGCTTCAACCGCTACCGCGGCGGCGGCACCTACGGCTTCCACGTCGATGGCGCAGTGATGAACCTGGGCAACGGCGAGCAGCTGCGCTCGGACATCTCCTGCACCCTGTTCCTGTCGGCGCCGGACGAGTACGACGGCGGCGAGCTGATCATCAGCGACACCTACGGCGAGCACGAGGTGAAGCTGCCGGCCGGCGACCTGATCGTCTATCCCTCCAGCAGTCTGCACCAGGTCAATCCTGTTACCCGGGGCGCGCGCGTGGCGTCGTTCTTCTGGGTGCAGAGCATGATCCGCGACGATGTACAGCGTCGCCTGCTGTGGGAAATGGACACGTCCATCGAGCGCCTGCGACAGACGGGAGGCGACGCTGATGCGGTGCTGCAGCTGACCGGCGTGTATCACAACCTGCTGCGACGCTGGAGCGAGGTCTGAGCCACTCCAGGCCGCGCCTTACATTTTAGCAATCATTCTCATTTGCATCCGCTAACAGCTCTCATTACAATCACGCCCCGTTGATGCTGGCCGCTGCCGGCAAACTATCTGGGGACCCCCGCTTGCTGCGCCCGCTCCGCCCTCGCCCACTCATCCATCGCAAGATGGGCACCGCCATGCGCGGCCAGCGTCCCGCGCTGGCCAGCCTGCTGGCATGGGTGGCGATGCTGGCGTTGCTGCTGGGCACCCTGCCGCTGCTGCCGCACCCGGCCACAGCGATGACCTTGCAGATGCCGCTGGAAGAACGTGGCGGCGAAGGCCCGTTGCAGGAAGAAGCCCCGGCCAAGCTGCGCCGCTGTGCCTCCGCCCCGGTAAAAGCGGCCGAGAAGGCGCCGCCGCTGCTGCTGGCCAGCCAGTGGCTGCGTACCGAACTTGAACTCGTACCCGCCACGCCGGCCATGCCCGGTGTGCGCCCGGACTGGCCGCTGGCCGCTCCGGACACGCCCTGGGCCGACGCGCCCGGGCGTCGCCAGCAACGCGGCCAGGCGCCGCCGCTCGCCTGATCCACGGCCCGACGTGACCGCCTGCGCGGTCGCGTCCACACGCCGCTGACTGCTTCTTCCCTGCCGCCCCTGACCGGGCTTTCCCTGCCTGCCGTGCGCGCTCCGCACCCGGCATCGCGCTGCCTTACATCCTTCGAGGTATCTGCCATGGCCCAGCGCCATCGTGTCCGTTCGTCCCTGTCCCGCCCCCTGCTGACCAGCGCCGTGCTGGCGGCGATGGCGGCCCCTGCTTTCGCCCATGCAGAGATCGCCGGAGCGCCGCAAACCCTGGACAAGGTGGTCGTCACCGCCTCTGGCTTCGAACAGAAAATCACCGATGCCCCGGCCAGCATCAGCGTGGTCAGCCGCGAGGAACTGAGCAAGCGCCCCTACACCAGCCTGGTCGATGCGCTGCGCGATGTGGAAGGCATCGACGTCGGCCTGGAAGCCACCGACAAGAATGGCCGCGCCACCGTCTCCATGCGTGGCCTGCCCTCGGAATACACCCTGGTACTGATCGACGGCCGCCGCCAGAGCAACGTCGGCCAGCTGTATCCCAACAACTTCGGTGGCGGACAGTTCTCCTACCTGCCGCCGCTGGATGCGATCGAGCGCATCGAAGTGGTGCGCGGCCCGATGTCCACGCTGTACGGCTCGGATGCGATGGGCGGTGTCATCAACATCATCACCCGCCGCAACCAGGACAGCTGGCACGGCGCGCTGACCCAGGGCTTCACCGTGCAGCAGGACGACCAGTTCGGCGATGCCCGCAGCACCGACGTGTACCTGAGTGGTCCGCTGCTGAAGGACCGCCTGGGCCTGTCCGTGCGCGGCAGCTACTACGATGCGAAGGCGTCCAATCCGGAATGGGATGCGCTGCCGTTGCCCGATGGCACCCTGTGGGAACGCAGCATCGGCTTCGGAGGTGGCGGCAAGTCGGTGGCCAACACCAACTGGAACACGGGCGTGCGCCTGAACGTCCACGTCAATGACGACCACGAACTGTGGCTGGACTACGACGTGTCGCGGCAGAAGTACGACAACAGCGAGGGCCAGACCGGCACGCTCGACAGCCTGGCCAGCCTGTGGCGCGTCGGCAATGCGGTCATCCCCGATCCGGATGGCGGCGGCACCATCACCCGCCGCGTGGTGCAGCCGCGCGTGGGCTACACCGCCTACCAGCGCTATGAGCGTGACCAGGTATCGCTGACCCATCAGGGCCGCTACAGCTTCGGCACCTGGCAGACCTCGCTGACCCACAGCAAGAGCAGCAACCTCGGCCGTTCGCTGCCACTGACCCTGGACGAGCGCGCCAACCTGCAGACGCTGTGGAATGACGTCTGCCGCCGCACCGGCGCCGCCAACAACTGCGCGGCCGGTCGTGGCAATGCGCTGTCTGCCCTCGACCCGAGCGAGATGGCGCGCCTGCAGGCGTTCCTGCCACGTCCGCTGCGCACGATGGAGCTTGAGGGTTACGTGCTCGACACGATGCTCGACCTCGATTTCGGCGCGCACAAGCTGACCGTTGGCGGACAGTACAACGACACCGACATGGTCGACGGGGTGTTCGGCATGGATGGCGCCGGCTACCGCAGCAACACCCGGCAGAAGCACCGCATGTGGGCCCTGTTCGCGGAGGACAACTGGGCACTGACCGATACCCTCACGGCGACCTTCGGCCTGCGCTACGACGACCACAACGTGTTCGGCAGCCATGTCAGCCCACGCGGCTACCTGGTGTGGAATGCGAGCGACGCATGGACCTTCAAGGGCGGTGTCAGCACCGGCTACAAGACACCGCGCCCGGACCAGCTGTTCCCGGGCATCACCGGCTTCGGTGGGCAGGGCGTGCTGCCGCTGGTGGGTTCGCCGAACCTCAAGCCGGAAACCAGCACCAACTACGAGCTGGCTGCCTACTACGAAGGCCAGCGCTGGGGCTTCAACGTCACCGGCTTCTTCAACCGGTTCGACGACAAGATCGCCAGCGGCGGCACCTTCCCGAACTGCGAAGTGGCTCCGGCCGGCAGCGGCTACTGCGTGGACATCGGGCCGGGCTGGGCCTCGCTGGGCTACAGCACCTTCACCCAGAGCGTGAACATCGACAAGGCCGAAACCCGTGGCGCCGAACTGGCCGCGCACGTCGATCTGCTGGAAACCCTGCAACTGCGGGGCAACTACACCTGGACCCGCAGCGAACAGACCAGTGGCCCGCAGAAGGGACTGCCGATCAGTGGCACCATGCCGGCCCGGCATATGGCCAACGCCAGCCTCAACTGGCAGATCAGCGACGCGGTCAGTCTGTCGCTGATCGGCGAAGGCCGCTACGACCGCTACCGCGATACGATCCTCGATGCGGCCGGCAACAGCCACGACCGCGTCTACGAGGACTACACGATCTTCCACCTCGGCGGCAGCTGGAAGGCCAACGCATGGCTGACCGTCAACGCACGCGTCAACAACCTGCTCGACAAGGACTTCGTCTCGCAGTCGTGCCTGCTGATCAGCCAGAGCGAGTTCAGCTGCGTGGACGATTACGCGACCAAGGACCAGCGCCGCAGCTACTGGATCTCGCTCAACGCGAAGTTCTGAGGCGACCCTGCCCGGTGCCGGCCTTGGCCGGCACCGGGATACAGAACGATACGCAATTGCGAGCTATTCTCATCAATGATGTAATGCGCAGTCCGCATCCGTCCTGAATCCCCGTCGTGAGCCGTTCCGTTCCCTCCAACGTGCAGCAGCAACAGAGCCGCGGCTTCTGGCTGCGGACGCTGCACCAGTGGCACTGGATCAGCTCGGCGGTGTGCCTGATCGGCATGCTGCTGTTCGCGGTGACCGGGTTGACCCTCAACCATGCAGCGAAGATCGAGGCCAAGCCCGAGGTGCAGAACCAGCAGCTGCAACTGCCGGCCGATCTGCTCGTCCAGCTCGGCACGCGCGAGGACGGCCACGCGCCGATCCCCCGCCCGGCCCGGCAATGGCTGGATACGCAGCTGGGCATCGCCATCGGCGGTCGCCCGGCCGAGTGGTCGGCCGAGGAGATCTACTTGTCGTTGCCGCGACCCGGCGGCGACGCCTGGCTCAGCATCGATCGCGAAACCGGCGCGGTGGAATACGAATCAACCTCCCGCGGCGTGGTGTCCTACCTCAACGACCTGCACAAGGGCCGCAACGCGGGCCCGGCGTGGGGCTGGTTCCTGGACCTGTTCGCCGTGGCCTGCCTGGTGTTCTGCATCACCGGCCTGTTCCTGCTGCACCTGCATGCACGGCAGCGGCGCATGACCTGGCCGCTGGTCGGCCTCGGCCTGATGATCCCGCTGTTGATCGCCCTGCTGCTGATCCACTGAACCATCGAATCCCCTTCACCGGAGCCGCCCCATGCGCGTCACCCTGACCATCGCCCTCAGCGGCCTGCTGGCCACCTCGCCGGCCTATGCCGCCACGCTCGACATCAACGTCGAGGTGCCCAAGCTCAATGTCGCCGAGTATCACCGTCCCTACGTAGCGGTGTGGCTGGAAGGCGCCGACCAGAAAGTCGCGGCCAACCTGTCGGTCTGGTACCAGCAGACCAGCAACAACGAAGGCCATGGCACCAAGTGGCTGCCCGACCTGCGCCAGTGGTGGCGCAAGAGCGGCCGCACCCTGCAGGTGCCGGTGGACGGCGTGACCGGCCCAACCCGCCCGGCCGGCAAGCACGCGCTGTCGTTCAACGACAAGCAGCCGGCGCTTAAGCAGCTGGCCCCGGGCAACTACACCCTGGTGGTGGAAGCGGTGCGCGAAGTCGGTGGCCGCGAACTGCTGAAGATCCCCTTCACCTGGCCGGCCACCGCCGCACAGAACGGCAAGGCGCAGGGCGCCACCGAACTGGGCCAGGTCACCCTCGCCATCAAACCGTAACCGCCTGAGCCGGGGTCAGAGCCCTTTCCGTTGGAAAGGGGTCCGACCCCGGGGTCGGATCCCTTCCGCAGGAAGGGCTCTGACCCCACCCATCCAACGTCCCTGGAGTCTTCCGCATGAAGCGCACGCTCGTCCTCGCCGCCGCTCTGGCCGCTGCCCTTCCCTTTTCCGCACTCGCCCACAAGGCCTGGCTGCTGCCTTCGCAGACCGTGATCGCCGGCAACGCGCCGTGGATCACTGTTGATGGTGCGGTCTCCAACGACCTGTTCTACTTCAACCACGTGCCGCTGCGCCTGGAATCGCTGGTGATCACCGCGCCGGACGGCAGCACCGTGCAGCCGCAGAACGCCTCGACCGGCAAGTACCGCAGCGTGTTCGATCTGGAGCTGAAGCAGCAGGGCACTTACCGCATCGCTTCGGTCAATGACGGCCTGTTCGCCACCTACGAACAGAACGGCGAGCGCAAGCGCTGGCGCGGTACCGCCGCCACCTTCGGCGAACTGCCCAAGGACGCGGAGAAGCTGGAAGTGAGCCAGTCGGTCGGCCGCGTGGAGACGTTCGTGACCAATGGCGCGCCGAACGATACCGCACTGAAGCCGACCAACCGCGGCATCGAGCTGGTTGCGGTCGGTCACCCGAACGACCTGTTCGCCGGCGAGGAAGCCACTTTCCGCGTGCTGGTCGACGGCAAGCCGACGGCTGGCCTTGCCTTCGAGATCGTGCGCGGCGCCACCCGCTACCGCAACGCGCAGGACGAACTGAGGGTGACCAGCGACGCCAAGGGCGAAATCAAGGTGACCTGGCCGGAAGCCGGCATGTACTGGCTGGAAACCGGCACTGAAGACAACAAGACCTCGGTGAAGCAGGCCGCCAAGCGTCGCCTGAGCTACGTGGCCACGCTGGAAGTGCTGCCGCAGTAATGGGGACCGCGATGCCGGGCACGCCCCGGCATCGCAGCCGCCACGCCCCGTCATGACCGATTCCCTGCTCGACATCGCCCGCCTCGGCGGCACCACCATGGGCACCACCTGGAGCGTGTCGCTGGTCGCGCCGCGCCAGCGCGACCTGCACCCGCTGCACGCCGGCATCCAGGCGCGCCTGGATGATGTGGTCGCGCAGATGAGTACGTGGGACGCCGGCTCGGACCTCAGCCGCTACAACAGCGCCGATGCAGGCCAGTGGTGCACCCTGCCTGCCGAAACCCGTCACGTCCTGTCCTGCGCGCAGTCCATCGCTGCCGCCAGCGACGGTGCGTTCGATCCCACCATCGGCCCGCTGGTGGCACTGTGGGGTTTCGGTGCACATGCCGGCGAACGGCGCCAGCCCGATGCCGCCGCCTTGCAGGCCACGCGCGAGCGCTGCGGTTGGCAGCGGTTGCAATGGCGCGGCGATGCGCTGCTGCAACCCGGCGGACTGGAACTGGATCTCTCTGCGATCGCCAAGGGGTTCGGCGTCGATCACGTGGCCGCGTGGCTGCGCGATCAGGGCATCGCTGCTGCACTGATCGAGGTCGGTGGCGAACTGGCCGGCTACGGCCACAAGCCCGATGGCCAACGGTGGCGCGTGCTGGTGGAATCTGCGCCGGAAGAAGACGCGCACGCCAAAACACCACCGCGGGTGCTGGCGCTGGACGGCAAGGCGGTCGCTACCTCCGGCGATCGCTGGCATCACTATCAGGCCGATGGCGAGGCCTACAGCCACAGCCTCGACCCGCGCACCGGCAGGCCGGTACGCCAGGTTGCAGCGGCGGTGACGGTGGTCGCCGACGACGCGATGCATGCTGATGCCTGGGCCACCGCACTCACCGTACTCGGCCGCGAGCACGGCATGGCGCTGGCCGAACGCGAAGGACTGGCCGCACGCTACCTGCATCGCGCAGCGGATGGCCCGCACGAGTTTCTCAGCAGCGCCTTCCAGCGCCTGCTCGACGAGCGGGACGCATGAGCGCACGGCCGTCGCGCGCGCTGCTCGGCAACGCGCTTGTACTGATCCTGCTGGCGCTGATCGGCTGGGCGCTGCTGCGACTGCATCTCGGCGAAGCCTGGTGGCAGGGCGCACCGCCGGCGCGGCAATCGCAGATCGCCATCATCGCCACCGCGCTCTATGCGCTGGTCTGCACCGCACTGTGGTGGCGTGGGCGACCGCGCGACGATGCTGCCTCTGGCGACGTCGCGCCGATCCTGCTGGTCTGGTCCAGCCAGACCGGCTTCGCCCGCGAACTGGCCGAACGCAGTGCCGAGGCATTGCGTGGTGCCGGCGTGCCGGTGCGTGTGCGCGGTCTGCATGAGGTCGACGCCACGTTGCTGGCCGGCAGCCAGCGTGCACTGTTCATCGCCAGTACCACCGGCGAAGGCGACCCGCCCGATCATGCAGTGCCCTTCCTGCGCCATGTGATGGCCCTGCCGTCATCGCTGCAGCATCTTTCGTACGGCGTTCTCGCCCTGGGTGATCGCAGCTACGGTCACTTCTGCGCCTTCGGTCACCAGCTCGACGACTGGCTGCGCCAGCACGGCGCACATGCCCTGTTCGACGCCATCGAGGTCGACAACGCCGATCCCGCTGCACTGCGGCACTGGCAGCAACTGCTCGGACAACTTGCCGGTGGCGCCAGCGAACTGCCCGACTGGAGCCCGGCCGAATACCAGCCGTGGACGCTGCTGCAACGCCGGCACCTCAATCCCGGCAGCCAGGGCGGACCGGTGTACTGGCTGCGCCTGCAGGCGCCTGCCATCGACGGCGTGCGCTGGCAGGCCGGCGACATTGCCGAGATCGGCCCGCAGCACGCGCGGCACAGCGCGCGGGCCTGGCTGGAATCACAGGGTTTCGATCCGCAGACGGTGCTCGAGGACGGCCAGACGCTGCTGGCCCGTGTCGAACGCTCGCACCTGCCCTCACTGGTGCCACCGGGTGATCTGCCCGCCCTGCTGGCGGCCCTGCAGCCGCTGCCGCATCGTGAGTACTCCATCGCTTCGGTGATGGAGGATGGTGCGGTGGAACTGCTGGTGCGCCGGCAGCTGCGTGCCGATGGCACGCCCGGCATCGGCAGTGCCTGGCTGTGCGACCACGCCGTCATCGGCGAGCCGGTACAACTGCGCCTGCGCCGCAACGACAACTTCCACGGTGCCGCCGTTGCGGCGCCGCTGCTGCTGATCGGCAATGGCACGGGCATCGCCGGCCTGCGTGCACACCTGCATGAGCGCGCGGCCGTCGGCGCGCACCGCACCTGGCTGCTGTTCGGCGAGCGCTCGGCCGCGCACGACTTCCATTTCGGTGACGAACTGCGGGCGATGCTGGCGGCCGGCACGCTGCAGCGTCTGGATACGGTGTTCAGCCGTGACGGCGGCAGCCACCGTTACGTGCAGGACCGCCTGCTGGCGGAGGCGGCAACGCTGCGGCAATGGGTCGATGAAGGTGCCACGATCCTGGTCTGCGGCAGCCTGCAGGGCATGGCGCCAGCCGTGGATGCGGTCATCGAGCAGGTGCTGGGTACCGACGGCAAGGAGGCCCTGCTGGTGGCCGGCCGTTACCGCCGTGATGTGTATTAGCCCAGGCAGCGCCCAGCGCATGCGCGGATGATGCCCATCGGCGCATGCGAATCATCAGTCCGCGGCGCTCACCCGTATCGCCAGCAGCTCGCCACTGCCCTGCAGCGCATGCCGCTGGCGCTCGCCGGCCGCCAGCCATGCAGTGTCGCCTGCCTGCATCGGCGGCAAGACACTGTCCTCGGCAAAGCCGGCCTCACCCGCCAGCAGGTGCAGCGCCCAGGCCACGCCTGACTCGCAGAAGAAGAACATCGACCCCACCAGCGGCCGGTGCAGCAGCTCGGCGTGCAACTGCCCGCGCTTCCACATCAGGTTGAAATCATGGGTGGTGCCATCGACCAGTTCGCCGTGCAGTGCCTCCTCGCCGGCAAAGCGCACGCGACCATGCGGCGGCAGCACCTCCGCCACCCGGCCATCGGCGAAGCGCAGGCGCACACCGTTGCCCTGCAGCAGTACCAGTTCGCGCTCCACGCCCGGAAATGCAGAGAACGCGGCATCCTGCTCGATCTCCGCCACGGACAGGCGCAGGGCCCAGTCGTCCCCGTGCGCCGGCAGCCGCAGGATTTCGCGGGTCCAGCCCAGGCCATTGCGCCAGCGTTCGCGGCGGTAATCCAGGCGGGCAATCACCTGGCTCGGTGTCTTCAGCAGCGCATCGATATCCATGCCTGCATTGCACCACGCCACGTGCAATCGCGCATCAGCGCGTGGCGACCGTACCCTGCGCGCCGCACTGGCCACCCAGCAGCTGCGAATGCTTCAGCCAGTCCTGGTCGGGGTAATAGGCGAACACCATCGTGCCACCACGCAACGCGTCGATCAGCGGCCTGGCCACCGACAGCCGCACCGCCGGACACCCCAGGCTGCGGCCCAGCCGACCCTGCAGCTGGGCGGTCGCCGGATTCACGTAGGGGGCGCCATGAATGACGATCGCACGCTCGCGCGCGCGGTCGTTGAAGCCCGGCTCCAGCCCGGCCAGCCGCAATGAGTAGCCGTTGCCGCCCATGTAGGTTTCCTGCGCGGTGAACACACCGAGGCTGGACATGTAACTGCCGTCGCGATTGGAAAAATGCTCGGTCCGGTTCTCACCACTGTTGCGGCCGTGCGCCACCCATTCCTCGAACAACAGCTGCTGGTGCGCCAGGTCGAACACCCACAGGCGCGGCTCGGTGGAGGGCCGCGAATAGTCGATCACGCTCAGGCGTTCGCCGCTGATGCCCAGCTCCGGTCGCAACAGGGCGCAGCGCATGGCCTGCGCCGCCAGCTGCAGCACATGGCGATCGGCCTTCGGCGCGGTACGTGCCAGCAGGGCGGCCAGATCCTCGGCACGGGTCGCGATGGCGGGCGTCTGCGCCAACGCGGGTGCGCTGGCCGAGGTTGCCAGCAGGCCAAGCGTGGCCAGCCGGCAAAGGCGGGATGCGGTCATGGACGGGACACAGGACTCAGTTGCCTGTGAGAGTGGACCCTGCCGGCTCGGATTCCAAGACCGGCTGCAGGCCGGATTCAGCCGGGCTTGGGCGCACGGCGGGCAGCGAGGTCACCAGCAGCGTCGTGCCCGGCACCAGCACCTGGTACAGCTGGCGGGCGAAATCGGCCGGCAGCGCCAGTGGCAGCGACGGCGTGGCCAACAGGTCCGGGGTCGCCTGCGCACGGTCCTGGCCCAGCAACGGATAGGCCGTCCATTGATGCAGGCGCTGCTTCGCATCGAGCGGGCTGGGAACATCGCTGTAGCCCTGCCCCATCACGAACAGCGTGGTGCCCTGGAAGGCTGGCAGCGCGTCGGCTTTCAGCGGCGATTCGCCAATCATCACGCCGTCGCGCAGGACGTACAGCCGCTGGTCGTGCAGGCTGACCAGGATGCCGACCTGCCCGGCCGGCGCCGCGCTGTCGTTCCACCAGGCCGCCGCCACACTGCCGTCGCCGGTCTCGGGCAGGGCCTCGCCGCGCGCGTTGACCGGCGCCAGTACGGCGGGATAGGCCAGCGTCATCGGCGCGCTCTTGGCATCGGCCACCACCACCGTATCGCCGCGCCGGGTCTCGCTGAAGAGCTTCTGCGCGAACGCCTGGGGCAGCCGTACGCAGCCATGCGAGGCCGGATGCCCCGGCAGGCTGCCGCCATGCAGGGCGATGCCGTCCCAGGTCAGCCGCTGCATGTACGGCATCGGTGCGCTGTTATAGAGGTTGGAGCGGTGGTCCTTGTCCTTCTGCAGGATCGTGAACACCCCGGTCGGCGTCTCGTGTCCCGCCTTGCCCGAACTGATCGTGGTCAGCCCGATGGCGATCCCGTTGCGATACACGTAGGCGCGCTGCTCGTCCAGACTGACGACCAGCACGATCGGGCCGGCCGGGGAAATCTCCGGATGCCAGAGGAATTCGCCCGGCTTGAGATCGGTAGGCCCGCGTTCGGCGGCCACCGGCCCGGACGGGTCGATCGAGTGCGAAGACGGCAGCCCGGCCTGCACGGTCAGCGGCAGTGCCAGGACAAGGGAGAGCATCAGGGACGGACGGTGCAGACGCATCCAGCGGAGGTTCCATTCCATGCGAAGCGGTCACCGTACACCATCGCGCCGTAGCGAACGCGCCAAAAGAGAATGCCCGGCGACACAACCCTGTGTCGTACCGGGCAATCGTCACGTCCTTGTCGGCCTGCTGCCTCCCCCGCGCGTCCTGCGAAGTGGGGGTGGCGTTGCATCCTGCACGCGGCCGCGTCTGTCCTGCTTGTATCTCAGCCCCTTCCACAGGTCTGTGATGCCACCGTCCTGGTGATTGGTGCCGCATCCTGCGACGGTCGGTGAACACAGCCTCCCTGGCGGTGCCCGGTGGACCGGCCTCCTGCGGGTCCCGACGATTCCTGTTGTCAACGCCTTGGTACGGTCCGCACCGGTACCGATCCGGGTACCGGATCCGCGGGCAACAGCCTGTCGCCTACGGTGATCCGCTGTCGATTCCGTTCGACGATCACTGTCCCTATCCCCTTCACCTGCGTCAGATCCTCGACGCGCTTGAAGGGCCCGTGTCTGCGCCGGTGCTCGACGATCGCCGCAGCCTTCCTGGCTCCGACCATCGTCAATCCCTGCTGCAGCGCCTGGACATCGGCCCGGTTGATGTCGATCGGTTCGGCGGCATGCGCCCCTGCGATCCCCATTGCCAGTACCAGTGCCCTCAACACGACTAACCAAGGCACGACGTATAACTCCTTGTGGTTCTGGCCGCCCCGACCGGCAATCCCGTCGGTAGGAACAGTGTCCGTCACCACATACACACAGACTATCGGTTTCGTGGATTTCTAAAAGCCAGCCAAATACCCGACGTGATGTAGGAAAAACCCTACCCCCGGCGCAGGCGTAGAATGGCTGGATCAGCCATGCAACCGGAGTTTCAGATGGACAGCGCCAAGCTCGGCCAATTCGTGAATGACAAGTGGGACAGCGAAATCGTCCCGCAGTTGGTCGACTACATCCGCATTCCCAACAAGTCGCCGATGTTCGACGCCAATTGGGTGCAGAACGGCTACATGGAACAGGCGGTCACCCTGATGGAGACCTGGGCCAAGGCACAGGAGCTGCCGGGCCTGAAGGTCGAAGTGGTCCGCCTGGAAGGCCGTACCCCGCTGATTCTTCTGGAAATTCCCGCCACCGGCAGTGAAACCGGCGACGACACCATCCTGCTCTACGGGCACCTGGACAAGCAGCCGGAAATGACCGGCTGGGACGACGACCTGGGCCCGTGGACCCCGGTCCTGCGTGGCGACAAGCTCTATGGCCGCGGCGGCGCCGACGATGGCTACGCGATCTTCGGTTCGCTGGCCGCCGTGCTGGCCCTGCAGGCCCAGGGCCTGCCGCACGCGCGCTGCGTGGTCCTGATCGAAGCCTGTGAAGAGTCCGGCAGTTACGACCTGCCCGCCTACGTGGACCATCTGGCCGACCGCATCGGCAAGCCGTCGCTGGTGGTCTGCCTGGATTCGGGCTGCGCCAACTACGACCAGCTGTGGTGCACCACGTCGCTGCGCGGCCTCACCGGGGGCAACTTCACCGTCAAGGTGCTCAACGAAGGCGTGCATTCCGGCGATGCCTCCGGCGTGGTGCCGTCCAGCTTCCGCCTGCTGCGCCAGCTGCTGTCGCGCATCGAGGACCAGGACACCGGCCGCATCCTGATCGACGGCATGAACGTGGAAATCCCGGCCGAGCGCCAGGAACAGGCCAAGCGTGCCGCCGAAGTGGTCGATACGGCCATCTTCGAGAAGTTCCCGCTGGTCGATGGCCTGCGCCCGATGAACGAAGACCTCACCGAGCTGGTGCTCAACCGCACCTGGCGCCCGGCGTTGTCGGTCACCGGAATCGGCGGCATGCCGCCGCTGGAATCGGCCGGCAACGTGCTGCGCCCGCAGACCTCGGTAAAGCTGTCGCTGCGCCTGCCGCCCACCGCCGATGGCAAGACCTGCGGCGAGCTGCTGAAAGAAGCGCTGCTGCGCGATCCGCCGAACGGCGCGCAGGTCACCCTGGATCTGGAAAAGGCCTCCACCGGCTGGAATGCCCCGGCCATGGCGCCGTGGCTGACCCGGGCCATCGACGAAGCCAGCCAGACCTTCTTCGGCAAGCCGGCGATGTACATGGGCGAAGGCGGCTCGATTCCGTTCATGGGCATGCTGGGCGAGAAGTTCCCCGGTGCCCAGTTCATGATCACCGGCGTGCTTGGCCCGCACTCGAACGCGCATGGCCCGAACGAGTTCCTGCACATTCCGATGGGCAAGAAGGTCACCGCCTGCGTGTCCAAGGTGATCAGCGAGCACTACGCCGCCAGCCTGCGTGGCGAGACCAGTGGTTCGCCGGTGGCCGCCGACAGCGGCACGCGCCATGGCGACCACGGCTGCTGCTGATCCGGCACACCGTGACGGACGCAGCCCGGCCTTGCTAGGCTGCGTTCTTCTCAAGCGGAACGCACACGCATGAATGGTCTGTTCGGCAGCAGCAGCTGGCTGTACATCCTGCTGGTCGGGTTCTTCGTCGGCCTGCTCGGGCGCTTCGTCATGCCGGGCAACAACCGCATGGGCTGCCTGCTGACCATCGTGCTGGGCATCCTCGGTGCCCTGCTGGCCGGCTGGTTTGGTCAGTACATGGGCTGGTACGCCCCAGGCGAACCGGCTGGATTCCTCGGTGCCGTGGTCGGCGCGGTGGCCGTGCTGGCGATCCTGCGCCTGTTCAGCGGTCGCCGCTGAAACGGCCCCACCTTTCCCTCCTGTCCCCGACGTCGGCGCGCCCCGCGCGCCCGGATATGCCCGCATGACCGAACCCGCCTCCGATCCCCAGCGCCGCGCGCAGCGACTGCAGTGGGCCCGTATCCAGCTTGGCGATGCACAGGCCGTGGTTGAACGTGCCTCGGTCGATGCGGGCATGCGCAGCTACTGGCGCGTCACCGGTACACGCGGCAGCCACATCGTGATGGATGCTCCGCCGGGACTGGAAGACCCCCGCCCCTGGCTGCGCATGCGCGGCCTGCTGCACGACCATGGCCTGCGTGTGCCGGCCCTGCTTGCGCAGGATCTGGACGCCGGCTTCCTGCTGCTGGAGGATCTCGGCGGTCCGACCCTGGCGAGAATCCTCGACGAGCGCAACGCCGATGAATGGTTCGGCCGCGCCATCGATCAGCTGCTGCGCCTGCAGGCGATCCCGGTGCCGGCCGACTTCGGCCAGTTCGGCGAAGCCTTGCTGCAGCGCGATGCCGGCCTGTTCGACGAATGGTTCCTGCAGCGCCATCTCAACCTGCAGCTGGACTGCGGCGAAATCGAGGGCCTGCAGCTGGTCCATCGCCGGTTGATGGACAACGCACTGGGCCAGGCGCAGCTGATGACCCACCGCGACTACATGCCCCGCAATCTGATGCCCGTTGCCGACGGTCCGGCCGTGCTGGATTTCCAGGACCTGGTGCGGGGCCCGATCGCCTACGATGCCGTGAGCCTGTTCAAGGACGCGTTCCTGAGCTGGCCGCTGCAGCGCGTGGACGAGTGGCTCGCGCAGTACCACGCGCGCGCGCACGCTGCGGGCCTGCCGGTGCCCGACCGTGCGACCTTCCTGCGTGACGCGGACTGGATGGGCATCCAGCGCCACGTGAAGATCCTGGGCCTGTTCTGCCGCCTGCGTTACCGCGACAACAAGGGTCATTACCTGGACGATGCGCCGCGCTTCATCACCTATCTGGAAGAAGTACTGCCGCGCTACCGCGAGCTGGCCCCCCTGCGGCAGCTGCTGGACACACGCATCAAGCCGGCGCTGGCCGAGCTCGGCACACCGATGCGCGTGGCCCGATGAAGGCGCTGATCTTCGCCGCCGGCCTGGGCGAACGCATGCGCCCGCTGACCCTGCACACACCCAAGCCGCTGCTCGCAGTGGCCGGCAAGCCGCTGATCGTCTGGCACCTGGAGCGCCTGGCCGCCTGCGGCGTGCGCGATATCGTGGTCAATACCGCGTGGCTGGCGGAACAGTTCCCGGCGATGCTCGGCGATGGCAGCCGATGGGGTGTGCGCCTGCACTTCATGCATGAAGGCGATACCCCGCTGGAGACCGGCGGAGGCATTCTCAATGCTCTGCCGGCACTGGGTGAGGATCCGTTCCTGGTGGTCAACGGCGACATCTGGACCGATTTCGATTTCGCCACACTACCGCGCGAGCCGCAGGGCCAGGCGCATCTGGTGCTGGTCGACAACCCCGCGCAGCATCCGCACGGTGATTACCGGCTGGACACACAGGGCCTGCTGCACCATGACCGCGAAGGACCGTGCCTGACCTATGCCGGCATCGGCGTGTACCGCCCTTCAATCGTGGCCGACTGGCGCACGGTGATTGGTGATGCGCCGGGCAGCGAGCGGCTGCCGCCGAAGTTCTCGGTGGTGCCACTGCAGAAGCACTTCATGGCGCAGGGGTTGATGACGGGGCAGCACCATCGCGGGCGCTGGACCGACGTCGGCACGGTGGATCGCCTGCGCGCGCTGGATGTTGAGTTGGCGGCGAACGGCTGAGCCCCTCGTGGTTGGTCGCTCCAATCAAAGCCGTGCCTGGCCGGGCGGGGTGGATTCGCGGGGGACGCCGTGAACCCATCCATGGGGGCTTGGCCGCGAACCCACCCCGCCCGGCCTCTGGCAGTTTCCGTGCGCGTCCAGCCACGGAAGAAGGAAAGAAAAGCAGAAGCAGGTCGCTTCGCTCACGAAGCGAAAGCGCATCCACGCGTAGCGTGGATCTACCGTGTCGACCAAGGTCGACACCCACCAACAACAGTGCAGTACGCAGTCCCGGCAGATTGCGGGAACCTGCTTGCGCCGTCCCCCGCAACCTGAGCCACCCCGCCTCCCCTGAGGAAGCCAGCGTTTGACGTTGACGTTGCTCCGGCTTCGGCACTGGCTTCGGCGGGTGCAGGGCGGCAGCCCTGCAAAACAAACCCCAACCTCAGTAGCGAGGGCGGCCTTCTTCCAGCACCTGGCGCAGGAACGGCACGGTGATCCGACGCTTGGCCGCCAGCGATTCGCGGTCCAGCCAGTCCAGCAACGTGATCAGCCCGCCCAGCTCGCGCCCGGTGTGCGACAGCAGCCACTCGATCGCCGCCTCGTCGATGGCCAGCCCCCGTCGCAGCGCGCGCTCGCGCAGCACCGCCGCGCGTCCTTCCTCGTCCAGCGGCTGCAGCAGCACCCGCACGCACTGGCCCAGCCGCGAGCGCAGGTCCGGCAGCACCAGTCCGAGTTCGCCCGGCGCCTTCTGCGCCGTGTAGAGCACGGTCACGCCGGCAGCGCGCGCACGGTTATGGAAATCGAACAGGGCAATCTCGTCCTCGCGGTTGCTGGCAATCTCGTCCAGTCCGTCCAGCGCGACCAGCTCGCGCGCCTCCAGCCCCTCCAGCGCTGCACGCACACGGCCGGCCGCACTGGCCAGCGGCACATAGGTCGGCAGCCGCCCGGCCTGCTCGGCGCTGGAACACATCGCCAGCGCCTGATGCGTCTTGCCCGTGCCTGCCGCGCCTTCCAGGTAGACCCAGTCGTGGCTGGCACCGACCGCGATCGCGCGCAGCTGCGCCAGCGCACCATCCGGTGCGCCGATGAAGGTCTCCAGGCGCTGGTCCCGCGGGTAGTGCAGGGCCAGCGGCAATTGCGGCACACCCATCACTTCAGGTCGGGGCCCTTGTCGTTCGTGTCGAGGATGATGTGGGGCGGCTCGACCACACCGTCAAGCACGATCGCCGATTTCTCACCCGCGTAAAGATCGCTCTGCCGATAGCGCTGGTGCGCATAGCGCAGCAGCACGTTGGACACGGCAGCCACCGGCAGCGCCAGCAGCATGCCGAGGAAGCCGAACAGCTGGCCGCCTGCCATCACCGCGAAGATCACCGCCACCGGATGCAGGCCGATCTTGTCGCCGACGATGCGCGGCGTCAGTACATAACTCTCCAGCAACTGGCCGACCGTGAACACCACGCCGACCAGTATCAGCAGTTTCAGGTCGAAACCCTGCGCCTGCACCAGCGCGGCGATGATCGCCATCAGGATGCCGGTGGTCGCGCCCAGGTACGGAATGAAGCTGATCAGGCCCGCGATCATGCCGATCAGCAGCCCCAGCTTCAGCCCCACCAGCGACAGGCCGCCGGCATAGATCACGCCCAGTGCCAGCATCACCAGGAACTGGCCGCGGATGAAGGCCCCCAGCACCTCGTTGGATTCGCGCGCCAGCGCCGTGATGGTGCCGATGTGGTTGCGCGGAATGACCGAGGCGACCCGCTCCACCAGCTTGTCCCAGTCGCGCAGGAAGTAGAACGCCAGGATCGGCAGCAGCAGGATGTTGACCACCCAGGTCACCATCGTGAAGCCCGAGCGCGAGACATATCCCATGAAGGTCTTGGCGAAGCCGCCCGCCTGCTGCCAATGGCTGCGCACCCATTCGATCAGGCGATCCGGGTCCAGCCACTGCATCACCTCCAGGCCGGTCTTCTGCTCGAACCACGGAATGCCGGTCTGCATCAGCCAGGCCTGCGCCTGCGGCACGGCCGCCACCAGGGTGGTGATCTGCTTTTCGATCATCGGCACCAGCACCAGCAGCGCGGCGACGATCACCAGCACCATGGCCACGAACACCAGCACCACGCCGGTCATGCGCGAGCGCCCGGTGGCCTCGATGCGGTCCACCAGCGGATCACCCAGCCAGGCCAGCGCCAGCGCCAGCACGAACGGCGTCAGGATCGGCGCCAGCAGCCACACGATCCAGCCGATCAGGCCGGCAAGCAGGATGTATTTGACCCGGCGCAGGAACTGCGCGATTTCAGCTTCCGGCGTCAGGGTCATCGCAGTCGGTACTCGTTGCTGACCGGCGCCTGCACCGGCACGCCGGTGGTGTCATCGATCGGTGTCGGAAGGGCAGGCAGCGGGGCGTTCGGAACCAGTACGCCGCTGTCACCCAGCATGCGGTTGAAGCCGGCCAGGCCGGTGGTCATTTCCACGGTCAGCTCCAGCCGGCCCGCGCTGGCGTGCAGCGGAGTGACATTGCGCACCACCGGCACGTCGCGCAGGCCTGCGGCCAGTCGCAGGTAGTCATCGGCACTGTTGATGCCGGTGACCACCACCCGGTAGCTGCCCGCCTGGCCGGTGGCCACACCCGCCTTGGCATAACGCTTGACCAGCGCGTCGGCCGCGCCGTCGGCACCCGCGGCCATCGCGCGCATGGCGTTGGCGTCCTTGCTGGTCCATCTGTTCAGTTCACGGCCATCGTCGACGAACACCCAGTCCGCCTGCCAGCCACCATTGGCACGGTAGAGCTTGCCGATCAGCTGCATCGGCGGCGAGTAGCGCGAAGAGGCGCGGGCCACGGCGGCGCTGTCCTGGCGCCAGATGGCACCGGCCAGCGCCTGTTCGGCAGCGCCCCCACTGGGCAGGCCCAGCTTGTAGCCGCGCTCGATGGCGCGGTTCAGCAGCGGGCGCGCGGCATTGGCCTGCTGCACGCTGACCAGGCGCGGGCCGCTGCCGTCATCGACGGCCAGCCACAGCACCGGCTTCGGTCGGGGCTGCGGCCACAGCGGCAGGCCCAGCGCGGCGACCAGCGAATCGACGTCGTCCTCGCGGAAACGGGCCACCAGCAGGGTGCGGAAACTGGGCGCACCGCTGGCGCTGAGGCTCTGGTCCTGCTTGTAGTCGTAGCTGGCCACGTAATCCTTGGCATTGCGCAGGGCCTGCACCACGCCGGGCCGGGACATCACGCTGCGGTCGCCCGACAGCTTGCCCAGCACTACGCTCAGGGCGCGTGCCAGCCCGCCATTGCGGTCGGCCTCGGCCTGGCTGTTGACCGGCACTTCGGCCTCGTAGGCCCCACTGGCGGTGGCGACATCCCCCTCGGTGCGCAGGCCGCTCTGGGCCATCGTGGCCACCGGCAGGCTCAACGCAAGAAGCAGGGTGAGAATCAGGCTGCGGCGCATCAGGACATCCATTGGCTCGACGTATCCGGGGGGAATTGTTGCCCGAATACGGCCTGTGCGCCAATGCGGCCTGTTAAAATCGCCCGTTCAACCCCTGCCAGCGCCGACGCCCGTGACCAACACCCCGTCTTCCGCCCCCTCCCCCCTCACCTACCGTGACGCGGGCGTCGACATCGACGCCGGCAACGAGCTGGTCGAGCGGATCAAGCCCCTGGTCAAGCGCAGCTTCCGTCCGGAAGTGATGGGCGGCCTGGGCGGTTTCGGCGCCCTGTTCGACCTGTCCAACAAGTACCGCGAACCGGTGCTGGTGTCGGGTACCGACGGTGTCGGCACCAAGCTGAAGCTGGCCCACCAGCTGAACCGCCACGATACGATCGGCATCGATCTGGTCGCGATGTGCGTGAACGACGTGCTGGTGCAGGGCGCCGAGCCGCTGTTCTTCCTGGACTACTTCGCCACCGGCAAGCTGGACGTGGATACCGCCGCGGCGGTCGTGGGCGGCATCGCCAACGGCTGCACCGAGGCCGGCTGCGCACTGATCGGCGGCGAGACCGCTGAAATGCCCGACATGTATGCCCCGGGCGAGTACGATCTGGCCGGCTTCACCGTGGCCGCGGTGGAAAAGAGCGAACTGAAGGATGGCGCCAGCGTGGCGGCCGGCGATGTGCTGATCGGCATCGCCTCGTCCGGCCCGCACTCCAACGGCTACTCGCTGGTCCGCCGCATCTACGACCGCGCCGGGCGTCCGGCCGATCTTGAGCTGGAAGGCGGCGTGAAGCTGGTCGACGCGCTGATGGCACCGACCCGGTTGTACGTCAAGCCGATCCTGTCGCTGCTGAAGTCGCACGGCGATGCCATCCATGGCATGGCCCACATCACCGGTGGCGGACTGACCGAGAACATCATCCGGGTGGTCCCGGACGGCCTCGGCCTGGACATCCAGGCGGCCTCGTGGACGCTGCCGCCGGTGTTCCAGTGGCTTCAGAAGGAAGGCGCGGTCGCCGACAGCGAAATGTGGCGCACCTTCAACTGCGGCATCGGCTTCGTGCTGATCGTCGCGCCGGACCAGGTCGAGGCGGTGTCCGCCGCGGTCACGGCCCAGGGCCTGGATCATTGGACCATCGGCCAGGTCGTCACCACCGAAGGCGCCGAGCGCGTCCGCATCGCCTGACCCCTGCAGAGGAGCCCGCATGGACGCAATGCCCCCATCCCCTTCGAACCCGGTGCCGCCGCCGCTGCTGACGGCACCCGTATTCGGCCCGCAGGACGCCAGCCATCTGCGGGCGCTGTCCATCGGCCACTACGTGGTTGGTGCGCTCATCGCACTGTTCTCGCTGATCTTCATCATCCACATCGTGCTGGGCGTGAGCGCCCTGACCGGGGCATTGCCGCTGAGCTCGGAGGGGCAGCCCTCATCGCCCGCAGAGCAGCGGATGTTCGGCTGGATGTTCACCATCATCGGCAGCGTGATCGTGGTGGGCGGCGTCACCCTGGGGGCCTTCGTCGCCTACGCCGGGCGCTGCCTGGCGCAGCGCCGCCGTTACGTGCTGTGCCTGGTGGTCGCGGGCCTGTCCTGCCTGTTCACCCCGGTGGGCACGGTCCTGGGGGTGTTCACCCTGATCGCGCTGCTCCGCCCCCAGGTGAAAGCCGTGTTCGACACTCCGTCGGCAAGCGTTTGAGCCGCCTGGGTTGCCGGTAATGAACGCACCCCGCCGCATCGCCGTGCTCGCCTCCGGGCGCGGCAGCAACCTGCAGGCCATCCTGGATGCCATCGCGTCGGGCCGCCTGCCGGCCGACGTAGTGGGCGTGTTCTCCGACCGCCCCGATGCCGCGGCCCTGCAGCGGGTCGATCCTTCCCGGCGCTGGGCGCATGCACCGAAGGAATTCAGCGATCGTGCCGCCTATGAGCTGGCCCTGGGCGACGCGGTTGCCGCCTCCGCCCCGGACTGGATCGTCTGCGCCGGCTACATGCGCATTCTCGGCGCTGGCTTCGTGCAGCGCTTCAACGGTCGCCTGGTCAACATCCACCCGTCGCTGCTGCCGCTGTACAAAGGCCTGCATACGCACGCCCGGGCGCTGGAAGCCGGCGATGCCGAGCATGGCGCAAGCGTGCATCTGGTGGTGCCGGAGCTGGACGCGGGTACGGTGCTGGCGCAGGCGCGCGTGCCGGTGCTGGCAGGCGACGATGCACAGACCCTTGCCGAGCGCGTGCTGGCGGTGGAACACCCGCTGCTGATCGCCAGCCTGCAGCTGCTGTGCGATGGCCGGCTGGCTGAACGGGAAGGACAGGCGATCTTCGACGGTCACCCCCTGTTTAGGCCGCTGGCCCTAGATTCCGCCGGAAACCTGAACCGATAACGTTCTGCACACGCCCCGCTGACTGCGGGGCTGGCATCCTGCCCCACTCCTGCGGCCCCTGTCCCCCATGAAGACCACGACGCTGCTGTGCACGCCCCTGCTGTTGTCGCTTGCCGTGTTGCCTGGCGTCGGCTGGGGCCAGGTACAGCCCTCTGCCGAACCGGCAGCTCCGTCGCAGGCCCCGGCCGCACCGGCCGTGCCCATGCTGCCCGCGCTGGCCTGGGAACCGCCGCCGCTGCAACCGTTCACCGCTACCTACCAGGCCTTCTACAAGGGCAAGGAAGCCGGCGATGCCACCATGCAGGTCACCCATACCGGCGGCAACCAGTGGCGGGTGGACATGCAGGTGGTGGGCCGCCGCGGCTTTGCCAGCGTGCTCGGCCTGAACATCGAGCAGAGCACGGTGTTCGAGGAGCGCGGCGGCGTCTATGCGCCGCTGAGCCAGAGCACGGTGCGCAAGGGCCTGTTCCTGGGCAAGAAGGCCGTCGGCACCTATAACTGGCAGGCCGGCACCGCGCAGTGGACCGGCGATGTGAAAAAGGATCGCGCGCAGCCCATTCCGCTGCAGGCCGGCGATCAGAGCGCCCTGCTGATCAACCTGGCGATCATGCGTGATGCCCGCCCGGGCGTGGCCATGCACTACCGCTACGTCGACATGGGCAAGGTGCGCCAGCACGACTACCAGGCCGCGCCGCAGACCGAGAACGTCGAGGTCGGCGACCTGTCCTACAACGCGCTGCGGGTATACCGCAGCAACGGCGGCAACAACGAAACCATTCTCTGGATCGCCAACGGTGTCCCCACCCCGGTGCGCATCCTGCAACGCGAAGATGGCGAAGACCGCGTCGATCTCCGCCTGATCGAATACCAAGGAGTCTGAGCATGAACACCCTGTCCCGCCCCCTGACGTGGATCGCCGCTGCCACCCTGTCGATGGCCAGCCTGCCGGCGATGGCCCTGGAGCCGTTCAAGGCCGACTATCTGGCCAGCTACATGGGCATGCAGGCCAACGGCACCATGACGCTGGCCAGTGAAGGCAGCAACAAGTGGCGCTACAGCCTGCAGGTGAAAAACCAGCTGGCCGACCTGAGCCAGAGCACCGTGTTCGAGGAAGTGCGCGGCCAGCTGCGTCCGCTCAGCAGCCAGGACCGCTCGGCGCTGCTGGTGAAGAAGCGCAACGTGCAGGCCAACTACAACTGGACCAGCAACCAGGCCACCTGGACCGGCGACATCAAGCCGGACCGCGCCGGACCGATCGCCCTGAAGGCCGGCGACATGGATGCGCTGCTGATCAATCTGGCCATCGCCCGCGACCTGGCAGCCGGCAAGCCGTTGACCTACCGCATGGTCGACGAGGGCCGGATCAAGAACATGACCTACCGTGTGATCGGCAAGGAATCGATCACCGTGGGCGGCAAGAGCTACGAGGCGACCAAGGTGTCGCGTGCCGATGGCAACAAGGAGCTGATCGCCTGGATCGTGCCGGAGTTTCCGGTGCCGGCGCGCATGCTGCAGCGGGAAAGCGGCCGCGACGCGCTGGACCTGACCATCCGATCGATGAACTGAGTGCCGGGGTCGGATCCCATCCCCTCGGGGATGGGCTCTGACCCCGGGCCCCGCACAAGGAAAACGCCCGCTTGCGCGGGCGTTTTTCATTTCTTCTCTTCGGCCGGTTTGAACTCGGTGCGGCAGTCCACCCGGATCTGCTCACCGCTTCCGCGCCAGACGAAAGTGCGGCAATGGCGGTTGCCTTCCTGGCTGTCGTTCACCGACACGGCATAGAACGACTGGATGATCTCGTCACGCGATACCGTGCCGTCACCGTTCCAGTCCATGTCCTTCTGCTCGATGCCGCGGGTGATGGCGATATCGGCGTACCAGGCATACCCCAGCCACGCCAGCACGATCAGCACCAGCGCCAGCAGCGCCTTGCGACGCGGGCTGAATTTTCCGCGAAGGATCATGGCACGCGCCGGATGGTGGCACCGAGCGAAGACAGCTTCTCTTCGATGTTCTCGTAGCCGCGATCGAGGTGGTAGATGCGATCGATGGTGGTATCGCCGCTGGCCATCAGGCCCGCCAGGATCAGCGATGCCGATGCACGCAGGTCGGTGGCCATGACCGGCGCGCCGCTCAGGTGCTCGCTGCCACGCACGATCGCGGTATGGCCTTCGACCTGGATGTCCGCGCCCAGGCGCAGCAGCTCGTTGACGTGCATGAAACGGTTCTCGAAGATCGTTTCGTTGATCACGCCGACGCCGTCGGCCACGCAGTTGAGCGCCATGAACTGCGCCTGCATGTCGGTCGGGAATGCCGGATACGGCGCGGTGGTCAGGTTGACCGCCTTCGGCCGCTTGCCCTGCATGTCCAGGGTGATGCTGTCCTCGGTGGTCTCGATCCGGGCACCCGCCTCGACCAGCTTGGACAGCACCGCGTCCATGGTGTTCGGACGCGCACGGTTGACCGTGACCTTGCCGCCGGTCATCGCGGCGGCCACCAGGAAGGTGCCGGTCTCGATGCGGTCGGGCAGCACTTCATGACGGCCACCGGAGAGGCGCTCCACGCCTTCGATCACCAGACGGGCGGTGCCGAGGCCTTCGATCTTCGCACCCAGAGCGATCAGGCAATGGGCCAGATCGGTCACCTCCGGCTCCATCGCGCAGTTGTCGAGGATGGTGGTGCCTTCGGCCAGCACCGCGCCCATCAGCACGTTCTCGGTCCCGGTCACGCTCACCATGTCGAAGGTGAAGTGGCCACCCTTCAAGCGCTTGGCCGAAGCCTTGATGAATCCGTTCTCGACCACGATGTCGGCACCAAGCGCCTGCAGGCCCTTGATGTGCTGGTCGACCGGACGCGAGCCGATGGCACAGCCACCGGGCAGCGACACTTCGGCCGCACCGAAACGGGCCAGCAGCGGACCCAGCACCAGGATCGACGCACGCATGGTCTTGACCAGTTCGTACGGCGCCACATGCTGGTTCACCGCACGCGGGTCGACCACGATCGCGCTGCCGCGCGACAGCGTGCCCTGGTCGATGGTGACCTTGGCGCCCAGTTCGCCCAGCAGCTTCACCGTGGTGACCACATCGTGCAGGTGGGGCACGTTGGTGATCTCCACCGGCTCATCGGCCAGCAGGGTCGCGCAGAGGATGGGGAGGACGGCGTTCTTGGCGCCGGAGATGCTCACTTCACCGTGCAGCGCAGCGCCGCCGGTCACAACGATCTTGGCCATGGGGTTCGGGATCTTCTGCGGTTCAGCCGGCTTCGGCCGGGGTCACGGTTTTCAGCGCCAGCGCGTGGATCGCGCCGCCCATCAGGTCGCCCAGCGTGGCATAGACCATGCGGTGGCGGGCCAGCGGCATCTTGCCGGCAAAGGCGTCGCAGACCACGGTCGCTTCGAAATGCACGCCATCGTCGCCCCGCACATCGGCGCGGGCGCCAGGCAGGCCGGTTTCGATCAGGTTGCGGATGGTGTCGGCGTCCAACGGGCTTTCCTAATAAAATGAACCCTCATTCTACTTCCGCTGCGTGGCGTCCGCATGGCCGAGTCCCTCCCGCCCCCCCGTTCCGTCGAGCCGGCCGCCCTGGTGGCCAGCGGCCGCCGCGTGTTCGAGATCGAGCAGCAGGCACTGCAGGCGGTCGCCGAGCGCCTGGGCGAGCCGTTCCAGAAGGCCTGCCAGGTGATCCTGGGCAGCCGCGGGCGGGTGGTCGCCACCGGCATGGGCAAGTCAGGCCATGTGGCGCGCAAGATCGCCGCAACCCTGGCGTCCACCGGTACCCCGGCGTTCTACGTGCACCCGGGCGAAGCCGGCCATGGCGACCTGGGCATGATCACCGAAGCCGACGTGGTGCTGGCCCTGTCCTATTCGGGCGAATCGGACGAAGTGCTGATGCTGCTGCCGGTGCTCAAGCGCCAGGGCAACGTGCTGATCTCCATGACCGGCCGCCCGCAGTCCAGCCTGGCGACCGCCGCCGACGTCCACCTGGACGTCAGCGTGCCGGCCGAGGCCTGCCCGCTGGCGCTGGCTCCGACCTCGAGCACCACCGCCTCGCTGGCGATGGGCGACGCGCTGGCGGTGGCCCTGCTGGATGCGCGCGGCTTCACCGCTGACGATTTCGCCCGCTCGCATCCGGCCGGCAGCCTTGGCCGTCGCCTGCTGCTGCATATCACCGACGTCATGCATACCGGTGCCGATCTGCCCAAGGTCGATGCCGGCGCCAGCCTCAGCGAGGCCCTGGTGGAGATGAGCCGCAAGCGCCTGGGCATGACCGCCGTGGTCGATGCCGAGGGCGTGCTGATCGGCCTGTTCACCGACGGTGACCTGCGCCGGGCACTGGACAGTGCGCTGGACGTGCGCACGGCAAAGATCGCCGATGTGATGACGCGCAACCCCCGCACCATCGGAGCCGACCAGCTGGCGGTGGAGGCCGCCCGCCAGATGGAAACCCAGCAGATCAACGGCCTGATCGTGGTCGATGACCAGGGCCGCGCCGTCGGCGCCCTGAACATTCATGACCTGTTGCGGGCCCGGGTGGTTTAACCGACAGTCCGTAGACCCCATTCAGTCTGTAACCCCACACCTGCCCTGATCGAGTTCAACGTCCTGATGCCCTGGTCCCCCCTGCCCGCCTTCCCCGCCCACCTGCATGCCGCTGCGGCGCGGATCCGCATGGCCTGCTTCGACGTGGACGGCACCCTCACCGACGGTCGGCTGTACTACGACCAGGACGGCAACGAGAGCAAGGCGTATTTCGTGCAGGATGGCCTGGGCCTGAAACTGCTGCAGCAGCACGGCATCCACCCCGTGCTGATCACCGCGCGCAACAGCCAGTCCGCGCTCAGGCGCGGTGCCGATCTCGGCATTGATACCCACATCGCCGTGGGCGACAAGCTGGCCAGCGTGCAGGCTCTGTGTGCCCAGCGCGGCATCGGCCTGGAACAGGTCGCCTTCCTTGGCGATGACCTGCCGGATCTGGCGCCCCTGGGTGCGGTCGGCCTGGCCGTGGCGCCGGCCAATGCCCATCCGTGGATCGCCGAACGCGTGCACTGGCAGACCCGTTCCGAAGGCGGGCGCGGCGCGGCGCGTGAGCTGTGCGACGTTCTGCTGGCCGCGCAGGGTCATGTCGCGTCGGTCCTGGCGAGGTACGGCGCATGAACGCACCGACCGTGAACTGGCGCACCGTGCTAGGCATCGGCCTGCTGCTGGCGGCCCTGCTCAGCAGCTGGGCCGCGCTGCGCAACCGCGACAAAGGCCCGGCCCAGAGCGGCCAGGAAGTCGGCGTGGATTACATCCTGCACGACTTCCAGATCGTCGCCCTGGACGAGCAGGGCAAGGAATCGACCACCCTGCGCGCGCCGCGGCTGGAGCGGCAGCGCGGCGACCAGACCATCAACATCGCCACGCCACTGTTCGAGATGCCCGACAAGGACGGCAGGCACTGGACACTGCGCGCGGAGACCGGCTGGCTGAGCGCCAAGGGTGACGAACTGAAGCTGCGCGGCAAGGTGGCGGGTGACAGTCCGGCTGCCCCGGGCGTCGTGCCGACCACCTTCCGCACCGACCACCTGGACGTGTTCCCCAAGGAGAGCCGGGCCCGGACCGACGCCCTGGTGACCATGACCCGCCCCGGCATGGAGCAGTCCGGCGTCGGGTTCGAGGTGGATTCGAAGAACAACACGTATCATTTCCTCAGCCAGTCCAAGGGTCGCTACACGCCCAGACGCTGATTCCGCCGCCCGGCCCGCGACGTCCCTGGACAGGCGCGGCGCCGGCAGCCCCCACCCGCTGCTGCCCTCCTGACCGGGCAGCCACCACCGGCAGAACGGACCCCGATGAAGATCCCCTTTGCAGCCATGCTCGCACTCAGTCTTCTTGTCCCCGCCCTCGCGCAGGCGAAGTCGACCGACCGCAACGAGCCCATGAACATCGATGCCGGTGCACAGAACGGCATGCTCACCGGCGACGGCAAAACCGTGCTGTCGCAGGGCGTGATCATCACCCAGGGCACGCTGGACCTGCGCTCGTCCGAAGCGGAGATCTATCTCAAGGACGGCGAGCCGGTGCGTGTGGTGTTCACCGGCAAGCAGGCGAAGTTGAAGCAGCAGCTTGATGACGGCACCTGGATGGATGCGCTCGCCGACCGCATCGACTACGACATCAAGACCGAGATCATCACCCTCACCGGCAACTACAAGGTCACCAGCGCGCGCGGCACCAACGCCGGCCAGCGCATGGTCTACAACACCCGTACCGGCGAGATGAACTCCGGCGGCGACGGCAGCCGCGTGCGCACCGTTATCCCGCCCAAGAACAAGACGCCTGCCGCCACCACCACGCCGGCGCAGCCGGCCGGGAGCCGGAAGTAATGCTCGTCGCCAAGGGCCTGCGCAAGCGCTACAAGCAACGTGAGGTCGTCAAGGACTTCGGGCTCACCCTCGAAGCGGGCGAAGTGGTCGGCCTGCTCGGCCCCAACGGTGCCGGCAAGACCACCTGCTTCTACATGATCGTCGGCCTGGTTGCCGCCGATGCCGGCAGCATCGTGCTCGATGGCAAGGACATCACCGGCGATCCGATGTACACCCGTGCCAAGCAGGGCGTGGGCTACCTGCCGCAGGAGCCTTCGGTGTTCCGCAAGCTGACCGTGGCCGACAACATCCGCCTGGTGCTGGAACTGCGCGAGGATCTGGACTCGGCGGGCCGCGAGCGCGAGTTGAGCAGCCTGCTGGACGAACTGCAGCTGGGCCATGTGTCCGAACAGCTTGGCGCCAGCCTGTCCGGCGGCGAGCGCCGCCGCTGCGAAATCGCCCGCGCGCTGGCGGCGCAACCCCGGCTGATCCTGCTCGACGAACCGTTTGCCGGTGTCGATCCGATCTCGGTTGGCGAGATCCAGCGCATCGTCACCCACCTCAAGCAGCGCGGCATCGGTGTGCTGATCACCGACCACAACGTGCGCGAGACCTTGGGAATCTGCGACCGCGCGTATATCCTCGCCGAGGGCACCGTACTGGCCCAGGGTTCGCCGGAATCGATCCTGGACAATGCCGACGTACGTCGCGTCTACCTTGGGGACTCGTTCAAGCTGTGACCGCAGCTGCCGGGTTCCATTCCCCCTCTTCGGCACAGGCATGAAGACTCGGCTGCAGACATCGTTGGGACAGCAGCTGGTGCTCACGCCCCAGCTGCAGCAGGCGATCAAGCTGCTGCAGATGTCCAGCACCGAGCTGGAACTGGAGATCGCCCAGGCGGTGGAGAGCAATCCGCTGCTGGACTGGGCCGAAGGCAACGAGAGCGATGCCGCTGCCGGCGACGATGGCAACGGCGATGACGCCCCGCCCGAACGCACCGACGCCGGCCAGGAGGACGACTGGGCATCGGCCGAACCGGACTGGAGCACCGCCGGCAGCGGCGGCAGCTTCGACGACGATGACGACAGCGGCAGCGCGGCCGAACGCGTGGCCGAAACCGAGACCCTGGCCGACCACCTGCTGTGGCAGCTGCACCTGTCGCATCTGTCCGCACGCGACCGCAGCATCGGGGCTGCCCTGATCGACGCCCTGGACGACGATGGCTACCTGCGCGAACCGCTGTCCACCATCGCCGAGACCCTGCTGCCGGCGATCCACGCCGGCGAGGACGAGATCCTCACCGTACTGCACCAGATCCAGCGCTTCGATCCGGTCGGAGTAGCGGCACGCAGCTTGGGCGAATGCCTGCAGCTGCAACTGGACGTACTGGCGGCCGACACACCTGGCCTTGCCCTGGCACGCCAGGTCGCTGCCGGGCCGCTGGAGCGGCTGCCGCGCAGCGGCGTGGTTGGGCTGGCGCACGAACTCCGGCAGCCCCTGGCCGATGTCGAGACCGCCGTGGCCCTGCTGCGGTCGCTGGACCCGCGCCCAGGCACCCAGATCGCGCCGCTGTCGCCGGACACCTACGTGGTGCCGGACGTAGTCGTCTGGCGGCAGAACGGCGTGTGGCGCGCCGCGCTGGCCGGCCATGCCGGGCCGAAGGTGGTCATCCACCGCGGTTACGAACAGATGATCCGCCGCTGCGGTGAGGCCGACGCCGGCTACCTGCGCGCCCAGCTGCAGGAGGCGCGCTGGCTGCTGAAAGGTCTGCAGCAGCGTGGCGAGACCCTGCTGCGGGTGGTGCGCTGCCTGATCCTGCAGCAGTCCGGCTTCCTGGAGTTCGGCGAACAGGCACTGCGCCCGCTCACCCTGCGTGAGATCGCCGCCGAACTGGGCCTGCACGAATCCACCATTTCGCGGGCGATCGCCCGCAAGCATGTCCGGACCCCACGCGGCACCCTGCCGCTGCGCGCCTTCTTCGCGTCGGGCATCGATACCGAAGGCGGCGGTGAGGCATCCAGCACCGCCATCCAGGCAATGATCCGGCGCCTGATCGATGACGAAAACCCGCGCAAGCCCCTTTCTGACGCCAAGCTGGCTGACCTGCTCAAATCGTCGGGAATTCCAGTGGCGCGACGCACCGTGGCGAAGTATCGTGAAGCCATGAACATTTCCGCCTCGCACGAAAGGGTCAGAATCGCTTGACGCACCGCCGCGCCCGGCGGAGAGGTTCATTGGCACATCCGAACACAGGAGAAACCCGATGCGCATCGAAACGTTTGGCAAAGACGTCGAAGTCACCCCGGCCCTGCAGTCCTATGTAGAGGAGAAGCTGGCCCGGATCGGAAAGCACTTCGACCAGCACTGCGAAGCGCGGGTGACCCTCAAGCTGCAGAAGACCGAACACCACGTCGACGCCAGCCTCAACATTCCCGGCCAGACCCTGCACGCCGAGGCCGGCGGCCAGACCATGTATGCCGCGATCGACCTGCTGGCGGACAAGCTTGACCGCCTGGTGATCAAGCACAAGGAGAAAAAACAGCAGCACGCACCGCTGCCGGTGGGTGACAATGGCGGCTGATCGCCACCGTTCCCCGCAGACATGCCCCTGACTGACCTCCTGGCGGCCGTGCAGACCCAGCTCTGCACGGCCGCCGACCGCGACAGCGTCCTCAAGGCCGCGGCCGGGTTGCTGGCCTGCCGCCAGGCCAATGCCGAACAGATCTATCTGAACCTGTGCCAGCGTGAGGCGCTGGGCAGCACCGCGATCGGTTGCGGCATCGCCATTCCGCATGGCCGCGCGCCGACCCTGGACCGCCCACGCGGCGCCCTGCTGCGACTGGAGACCCCCGTCGACTTCGGGGGCGACGAGCCGGTCGACCTGGTGTTCGCGATGGCCGTTCCGGCCCACTACACCCATCAGCACCTGATGCTGCTGTCCGAACTGGCCGAACTGTTCTCCGCCCCCGCCATCCGCGAGGCGCTGCGCGCCGCCGGCGACGCGCGGGCACTGCGTCAGGCCCTGGATCTCACGCCCCCGGCGAGTGCCGCATGAATACCAGCATCACCGCACGCGAACTGTTCGAACAGCAGCGCGAACGCCTGGGCCTGCGCTGGGTGGCGGGAAAATCCGGCGAGAAGCGCGAGCTCGAGGCCGGCAACACCGTCTCCCGCCGGCCCTCGCTGGCGGGCTACCTCAATGCGATCTACCCCAACAAGGTGCAGATCCTGGGCACCGAGGAACTGTCCTGGCTGGACGCGCTGGAGCCGCGCCAGCGCTGGGAGACGATCGAAAAGCTCATGCAGTCGCACCCGCTGGCGCTGGTGATTACCCGCAACCAGCCCTGTCCGGAAGACCTGCGCGCGGCCGCCGACGAGTCGGGCACGCCGCTGTGGGTATCTCCCAAGCGCGGCCACGAACTGCTCAATCATCTGTCCTACCACCTGGCACGCACGCTGGCGCCGCGCGTGATCCTGCACGGCGTGTTCATGGAGATCTACTCCATCGGCGTGCTGATCACCGGCGAAGCCGGGTCGGGCAAGAGCGAGCTGGCGCTGGAACTGCTCAGCCGTGGCCACCGCCTGGTGGCAGATGATGCACCTGAATTCACCCAGATCGCGCCGGACGTGCTCGACGGCACCTGCCCGGAACTGCTGCAGGACCTGCTGGAAGTACGCGGCCTGGGCGTGCTGAACGTGCGCGAGATGTTCGGCGACACGGCTGTAAAGAAGAACAAGTACCTTCGGCTGATCGTCCACCTGACCAAGCCGATGACCGAGCCCACTCCACATGGCTACGAACGACTGACCGGCGATTCCGGTACCCGCCATGTGCTGGACCTGGACGTGCCGCTGATCACGCTGCCGGTGATGCCCGGCCGCAACCTGGCCGTGCTGACCGAGGCGGCCACCCGCCTGCATATCCTGCGGACCAAGGGCATCGACCCGGCCGCGATGTTCATCGCGCGCCACAGCAACCTGCTGGAACGGCGAACACCCTGATTTCCCTGGCCTTCGAAGAGTCTGTCCATGAGCACTGCTGCCCCCACCGCCCCGACCCTGATCATCGTCAGCGGCCTGTCCGGCTCGGGTAAATCCGTCGCCCTGAAGACGTTCGAGGACCAGGACTACTACTGCTCGGACAACCTGCCGATCCAGCTGCTGCCGGACTTCGTGCGCAGCCTGCTGGCCCACCATGACGGCGCCGCGCCGCGCCGGCTGGCGGTCGGCATCGACGTGCGCGGCCAGGCCGACCTGAGCCAGCTGGCCAACTGGCGGCAACTGGCCACCGATGCTGGCGTGGAAACCAAGGTGCTGTTCTTTGAAGCCAGCGACGAGGCGGTGCTCAAGCGCTATGCCGACACCCGTCGCCGCCATCCACTCAGCCAGCTCGGTCTGTCATTGCCGGAAGCGATCGCCCGCGAGCGCGAACTGATCGCACCGCTGCGCCAGGAGGCCGACGCCATCATCGACACCAGCGCGCTCAACGTGCACCAGCTGCGCCGCCGCATCATCACCGAGTTCACGCTGGACCATGCAACCCGCCTGTCGCTGCTGTTCGAATCGTTCGCCTACAAGCGTGGCGTGCCGGCCGAAGCGGATTTCGTCTTCGATGCGCGGGTGCTGCCCAATCCGCACTGGGATCCCGAGCTGCGTGCGCTCAGTGGCCGCGAGCCGGGCGTGCGCGACTACCTGGAAGCCCAGCCGGACGTGCAGTGCTACCTCGCACAGCTGATGGGTTTTCTCGACACCTGGCTGCCGAAGCTGGGCGACGGCACACGCAGCTACGTGACCGTGGCCTTCGGCTGCACCGGCGGCAAGCACCGCTCGGTCTATCTGGCCGAACGGATGGCCCGGCATGCCCGCGAAATGGGCTGGGAAGACGTGGCCACCTATCACCGCGAGCAGGATTGAGAGGCCCGGCCGGGGTGCGCCCGACCGCCCCGCGGAGAGGCGGGATGGGCCGGCAGGCGGGGGACGCTGAATACGGGACACAGTGCCCCTCATCTGCGGCTATCGCCAATTCACCTTGACCTGTTAACGTGCAGTAATGACCTGTGGCATTCTCCTCGTAACACATCCCGGGGTCGGCGCCGCCCTGCTTGACGTGGCGACCCGGCTCCTGCGGCAGCTGCCGTTGAAGACCGAAGCTTTCGAAGTACCGTTCGACGCAGACCTGGATGCTCTGCTCCCCCTCGCCTCGGCCGCGCTGCGGCGGGTTGATGGTGGAGAAGGCGTGCTGATCCTGACCGACCTGTACGGCGCCAGCCCCGCCAACCTTGCCGGGCAGCTGGCCCGGCTGGGGACCCCGGTTCGCCGGGTGTCGGCGCTGAGCCTGCCGATGTTGCTGCGGGTGATGAATTATCCGGAACAGGCACTGGATCAACTGCCCGCCACCGCTGCGGCGGGTACCCGTAATGGAGCGATAGTCGACGATGCTTGAACGAGAACTCACCGTCAGCAACCGCCTGGGCCTGCATGCCCGGGCCACCGCCAAGCTGGTGCAGACCCTGGCACCGTTCCGGTGCAACGTGACCATGGCTGCCAAGGGCCGCGAGATCAACGCCAAGAGCATCATGGGCGTGATGCTGCTCGCTGCCGGCCAGGGCACCCCGGTCACCGTGCGCATCAGTGGCGAAGACGAAGCCGCCGCGATGGACGCGGTGGTCGACCTGTTCGAACGCCGCTTCGACGAGGACAGCTGATCGTGCCGCGCGCCCGCGCCGGCCAGCTCCCTTCCGGCCAACGGCCGGTCCAGCTGCTGGCTGGTCATGGCGCTGCGCGGGGTTCGGCGATGGGGCGTGCACGCGTGCGCCTGCCGCATGCGCTGGACGTTGCCGAACAGCGCGTGGCACCGCAGCAGATCGAAACCGAGCTGACGCGCCTGCATCACGCCGTGGATGCCGCGCGCGCGGAGATGCATGAGCTTCGGCAGCGCCTGCACGGCGCACTGAACCAGGAAGTAGGCGAATTCCTCGATCTGCACGCGCTGCTGCTGGACGACCCGGAGCTGCTGTTCGGCCTGGATGAGCTGATCCGCAGCGGCCCGTACAGCGCCGGATACGCCCTGCGCCTGCAGCGCGACCGCCTGGCCAAGGTCTTCGATGGCATGGACGATGCCTACCTGAAGAGCCGCATGGACGATCTGGATCATGTGATCGGCCGCATTCACGCCTTCCTGCAGCCGGAGCGTGCGCCGGTGATGAAGGGGCTGGCCGGCGAGATCCTGGTCTGCGACAACATCGCGCCGTCCGAGCTGGCACAGCTGCAGGCACAGGGCGTCGTAGGCATCGTCACCGCCGCCGGCAGCGCGCTGTCGCACAGCGCCATCCTCGCCCGCAGTCTGCACCTGCCACTGATCGTCAACGTTCCGCAGCTGCTCAGCCGCGTTGCCGATGGCGACGTGCTGATCGTCGATGGCGCCGACGGCAGCATCACCGTCAACCCGCAGGCCGACAACCTGCGTGACTATCGCGCACGACTGAAGGAACACGCCCGCGAGCAGCGGGAGCTCGGACGCCTGCGCAGCAAACCCAGCCGTACCCGCGACCAGGTCGACATCGCCCTGCTGGCCAACGCCGAATCGCTGGAGGACGTAACCCAGGCCCACGCCCTCGGCGCGCAGGGACTGGGTCTGTACCGCACGGAATTCCTGTTCCTGCAGCGCAACGAGCTGCCGGACGAGGAAGAACAGTTCCGGACCTACCGCGACGCCGCGCTGGGCATGAGCGGGCGGCCGGTGACCATCCGCACCCTCGATCTGGGTGCGGACAAAGCGGATCGTACCGGCCTGACCCTGAGCAACGAAGAGAACCCGGCGCTTGGCCTGCGGGGCGTGCGCCTGTCGCTGGCACGGCCGAAAGTGGCCGACACCCAGCTGCGGGCGATTCTGCGTGCTTCGGCCTATGGCAAGCTGCGGGTGCTGGTGCCCATGATCAGCACGCGCGAAGAGCTGCTGGCCGTGCGTCGGCGCATGCTCAAGCTGTCCGAACAACTGCGCGCGGAAGGGCACATGGTGGCCGACCACGTGCCGCTGGGGGCGATGATCGAAGTACCCGCCGCTGCTCTGGCGCTGGAGAGCTTCATCGACCTGGTCGACTTCCTGTCGATCGGCACCAATGACCTGGTGCAGTACCTGCTCGCGGCCGACCGCAACAACGAGGCGCTGGGCGAACTCTACTCGCCGCTGCACCCGGCGGTGCTGCGCCTGCTGCAGATGGTGATCGAGACCGGCGCACGCCATCGTGTGCCGGTGGCGGTGTGCGGCGAGATCGCGGGGGACGCACGCATGGCGCCGCTGCTGCTGGCACTGGGCCTGACCGAGTTCAGCCTGCATCCGGGCACGCTGCTGGAAGTCCGCCGCGCGATCCGCGAGGCCGACCTGGCATCCCTGCGCGCCCGCGCTCCGAAGCTGCTGGCCGCGCGGGACCGTCGCGGCATCGAGCGCTGGCTGGCACTGGTGGCCGATACGCCCTGACGGCCGCGCTGCGCGCTCGCCGGGCATGGCCCGGCGCACCGCCGCGTGTACCTTCCCGGTAGCGCCGGGCCATGCCCGGCGGAATTCATGGACCCCGCTGGCCGCAGACACCGGGGTATGCGTTGAAACATCCCCTTGCGATAATGACGCGCTGAACACCCTTGTTGCCGCATCCTTGCCAGGATCGCGGCTTTTCTTATCCCGCGGGAGCTGCGATGGCTGAAGCTGTACGCCACGACAAGACTGCGCGCCAACTGCGGATGCTGTCCGATGCACTGGACAGTGGCCGGCTGGGACCGGTGCGTCGCCTGGTCAATACTCTGGCCCCCGCCGAGATCGGCAACCTGCTCGAATCGCTGCCGCCGGGAAAGCGCGAAGTCGTGTGGGGCCTGGTCGATCCGGAAGATGACGGCGAGGTGCTGGTCCACGTCGGCGACGACGTGCGCGAGAGCCTGCTCGCGGACATGGACCCGGACGAGATCATCGCCGCGGTCGAAGACCTGGACATCGACGACCTGGCCGATCTGGTCGAGGACCTGCCGGACACGGTCATCGACGAAGTCCTCAAGTCGATGGACCGCGAGAACCGCGAGCGCCTCGAGCAGGTCCTGTCCTACCCCGAGGACAGCGCTGGCCGCCTGATGAACCCGGACGTGGTGACCGTGCGCGCCGACGTCAACGTCGACGTGGTGCTGCGCTACCTGCGCCTGCGCGGCGAACTGCCGGACCATACCGACCACCTGTTCGTGGTCAGCCGCCGCCATCAGTATCTTGGCCGTGTCTCGCTTGCAGCGCTGGTCACCCATGAAGACACCACGCCGATCAACCGGTTGATCGACGACGAACAGCCGGCGATCGATGTCGGCGAGAGCGACCAGGAGGTCGCCCGCCAGTTCTCCGACCATGACTGGATTTCCGCGCCGGTGGTGGACGACAACAACATTCTGGTCGGCCGCATCACCATCGATGACGTGGTCGACATCATCCGTGGCCAGGCCGAGCACCAGGCGCTGGGCGCCGCCGGCCTGGACGAGGACGAGGATCTGTTCAGCCCGGTGTGGCGCGCGATGCGCCGTCGCCTGATGTGGCTGTCGGTGAACCTGTGTACCGCCTTCCTCGCCTCCAGCGTGGTCGGTCACTTCGAAGGCACGATCGACAAGCTGGTGGCGCTGGCGGTGCTCATGCCCATCGTCGCCGGCCTCGGCGGCAACGCAGGCACGCAGGTGCTGGCGTTGATGGTGCGCGGCCTGGCGCTGGGCCAGGTGGGCGCATCCAATGCACGCACCCTGCTGTGGAAGGAAGTGCGGGTGGCACTGCTCAACGGCCTGTTGCTGGGTTCCGTGCTGGGCCTGATCGTGCTGGCCTGGTTCCATTCGCCGGGGTTGTCGGCGGTGATCGCCATCGCGCTGACCTTCAACCTGCTGTTCGCCGCGCTGGCCGGTGTGCTGGTGCCGCTGACCCTGAAACGTTTCGGCTTCGATCCGGCCTTGGCCAGCGGTATTTTCCTGACCGCCGTGACCGATTCGATGGGCTTCTTCACCTTCCTCGGCCTGGCCACCCTGGTGCTGCTGCACTGACCGACCTGCGCCCTGCCGCCGGTCGGGGCGCGGCGCCCATTCCCACTGGAACACCCCATGGCAACCACGATCGAAAACTACTTCCAGCCGGGTTGGCGCGACCAGCTGCATACCTGTGCCGCGTGCGAATGGAAGGGCAGTTCGCGGGCAATGGTGATGGAGCTGGACGAGGACGCCACCGAGTACGACTGCCCGGTGTGCGAGAACCCGCTGCTGGTGGTGCTGCACCCGGATCTGGCACAGGTACGGGCCGCCGCCGCCGAAGGCAACGCTGAAGCGCAGGAGCAGCTGGACATCGTCGCCAGCGCCCCCCGGCCCGAGTGACGCGCTGCACGATGCTGGCCAGGCGCGACTGGACTACCATGAAAACGATTCCAGATCAGGAAACGCGCTCATGGTTCGTCTGCTTGCACGCTGGTTGCCGCTGCTGCTGGTCCTGATGGTAGGAGGCTGCGCCAGCACCGCCGAACGGACGCACGGACGCTTCGAGGCGCGTGCGGTGAAGGTGGATGGCCGGACGGCCTATTACCAGGTGTTCATTCCCGCGGGCCTGCAGCCGCGTGGTCCGGCGCAGCAGGGTGCCGCGCCGGTCGATGTGCCCGTCATCCTGTTCCTGCACGGCTCTGGCGAGCGTGGCGGCGATGGCGTGAAGCAGACTCACGCCGGGCTCGGCCCCTACCTGCGCGACCACCGCGACTTCCCGGCGCTGGTGGTGTTCCCACAGGTTCCCGGGCACGAGGAATGGAGCGGCCGCAACAACCGGGTGGCCCTGGCCGCACTCGATGCCACCCTCGCCGAGTTCGGTGCCGACCCGGCCCGGCAGTACCTGACCGGCATGTCGATGGGCGGCTACGGCAGCTGGAACATCGCACTGGATGACCCGCGCCGTTTCGCGGCGATCGTGCCGGTCTGCGGCGCGGTGCTGGCCCCCCGCGCGGTGCGGCCGACCCTGTTCGTGGAACAGGTCGCCAACGAAGCCGATCCGTATGCCGCGATTGCACAGCGCCTGCGGCACACGCCGATCTGGATCTTCCATGGTGCGCTTGACGATGTGGTGCCACCAGACGACGACCGCCGCCTGCACGCCGCGTTCCAGGCCACCGGCGCCGCCGACGTACGCTACACCGAGTATCCGCAAGGTAACCACAACGCCTGGGATGCCACCTACGCCGACCCGGCAATGTGGGCGTGGTTGTTCGCGCAGAAGCGATGAGCCATAGCTTCGGTAGTTGCCAACCTTGGTTGGCACTGGCCTACCTGAAACCAACCCATTCCCCGATGTTCACTGGAAGCAGGCCCGTCCATGCTTGCTCCATGCAGAACACACGTCTCCTGCTCGGTCGTCGCTCCAGCATCGGCCTCAGCTATATCCTCACCACCGTCGTCCATGACCGCGCGCCGCTCTTCACCAACGCCGCAGCGGCCGCCTTGGCAGTCCGCGAATTCCAGCGACTGGATCAGGAAGGCTTCACCCGCTCGATTGCGTACGTGGTCATGCCCGACCACATCCACTGGCTGGTCGAACTACGTGCGGGAACGCTGGAAACCGTCATGAAGCGTTTCAAGTCGCGCACCGCCCAGCAGGTAAACCGGTTGCTGGGGCGAGTCGGGCGCTTCTGGCAGGCCTGCTATCACGATCATGCGATCCGCTCTGACGAATCGTTGCACCGGCATGCGATGTATCTGATGGGAAATCCGATCAGGGCCGGGCTGACGACGCGGCTTGGGCAATATCCCCATGCATGGTGCGAATGGGAGCTTGGCGCTTCGTGTGATCCGCTCGACAACTTGGGCGCGGATGGATAGTGCCAACCAAGGTTGGCATCTACCAGAGCGGTGCGCGGACAAGCCGCGCGGTAAGTGTGTCAACCAAGGCTGGCACCTGCCAAAGCGGGGTTCAGCCCAGCAGGGTTTCCAGCACGGCCATGCGCACGGCGACGCCGTTGGCGACCTGGCGCAGCACCCACGACTGTGGGCCATCGGCTACATCGTCGGTCACTTCCACGCCGCGGTTGATCGGGCCGGGGTGCAGCACCGCGGCGTCCTTGCCGGCGCGGGCCAGGCGTTCGCGGGTCAGGCCGTACTGGTCGTGATACTGCTCCAGCGACGGCACCAGCCCTTCTTCCATGCGCTCGCGCTGCAGGCGCAGCATCATCAGTGCGTCGACCCCTTCCAGCATCGCGTCGAAATCTTCGCCCACCACGCAGCCCTTCAGGGTTTCGTCGTCCGGCAGCAGCGACTGCGGGCCACACACGCGGATCTCGCCCACGCCCAGCGTGCGCAGTGCGTGCAGGTCGGTGCGGGCGACGCGCGAGTGCTTTACGTCGCCGACGATCACCACCTTCAGCTTCGAGAAATCCGGGCCCTTGGCCTGGCGCAGGGTCAGCATGTCCAGCAGGCCCTGGGTGGGGTGCGAACTGCGCCCATCGCCGGCGTTGATGAGGGCGGTGCCCTCGCCCGCCGCTTCGGCCAGTGCGGCCACGGCACCATCATCGGGATGGCGCACCACGAAACCGCGCACGCCCATCGCTTCCAGGTTGCGCAGCGTGTCGCAGGCGGTTTCGCCCTTGCGCGTGGACGAGGTCGACGCATCGAAGTTCAGCACGTCGGCGCCCAGGCGCTGCGCGGCCAGCTGGAACGAGCTGCGCGTGCGGGTGGACGGTTCGAAGAACAGCGTGCACACCGCGGAACCGGCCAGCACGTGCCGCTTGTTGCCGACGCGGCCGACCGCCGCGTCGCGGATCTGCCCCGCGCGGTCGAGCAGCTGCAGCAGGGTGTCGCGGGGCAGGCCCTCAAGAGTCAGCAGGTGGCGCAGGCGGCCGGAGGCATCGAGTTGCTGGGCGGTCATGGCGGGAATCGTGCAGTCAGGGAATGGGAGTGGCGTCGTCCGGCGAGGACAGCCAGCGGTCGATGATCACCGCCGCAGCCACCGCATCAAGCGCGGCCGCATCACGGCGGCGCTTGCGCCCTTCGGCGCGCTCGACGGCGAAGCGGCGGGCGGCTTCCACCGAGCTTGAGCGCTCGTCGATCATCACCACCGGCAGCTTGAATCGTTCCCGCAGCTGGCGGGCGAAGCCCTGCGCGCGCTTGCGGTTGGGTTGGTCCTGGCCGTCGAGCGTCAGCGGATCGCCGACCACCAGGCCATCGGGCTTCCATTCCTTGATGAGGCGTTCGATCGCCGCCCAGTCCGGGCCGTTGCCGTGCACGTCGACCACGGCCACGGCACGCGCGTGCGCGGCGAAGGCACTGCCGATGGCCACACCGATCCGTCGCGCGCCGACATCGAAGCCGAGCACGGTGCCATCGCGACGGAGGGCGGCCGGCTCAGACATGGCCGCTGTAATCGGTGAGCCGGAACAGATCCACGCCGATGCGCGAGGCCGCGCCCTGCCAGCGCTGCTCCAGCGGCAGCTGGAACACCAGTTCGGCGTCGGCCGGCACGGTCAGCCAGCTGTTCTCGGAAAGCTCGCTTTCCAGCTGCCCAGCGCCCCATCCGGCGCAGCCAAGGGTCACCACGGCATTGGCCGGGCCTTCGCCGCGGGCCATTGCTTCGAGAATGTCGCGCGACGTGGTCAGGTACAGGCCATCGCCCACCGTCAGGCTCGAATCCCAGGGCCGCGCATCGTCGTGGATGACGAACCCGCGCTCGGGATGCACTGGCCCCCCGTTGAGCACCATGCGCGCCTGCAGGTCGCCATCGCTGGTGGCGATGTCCATCTGCGACAGCACCTCGCCCAGCGTGTACTCGGACGGCTGGTTGACCAGCACGCCCATCGCCCCGTTCTCGTCGTGCTGGCAGATCAGCGCGACGCTGCGGGCAAAGGTCGCGTCGAGCAGCGACGGCAGCGCGACGAGCAGGTGATCGGCAAGGGAAGTGGGAGTTGCGGGCATGCCGCCATTCTAGCCGCTGGTCGCCCCCGATGCCTGCACCTGCCGGTCACGGCGCGCATAATGACCACCCCGTACCGCAGGAGTTCGCCTTGTCCGGATATTGCCTGATCGCCCCCGGCCACCCGGTGCACGACTACTACCACGCGCACGAGTACGGCTTCCCGCAGCGCGACGAACGCGAGCTGTTCGAGCGGCTGGTGCTGGAGATCAACCAGGCCGGCCTGAGCTGGGAGACCATCCTGAAGAAGCGGGAAGGATTCCGCGCGGCCTACGATGCCTTCGACGTGGACCGGGTCGCGGCCTATGCCGAGCAGGACATCGAGCGCCTGCTCTCGGACCCGGGCATCATCCGCAACCGCCTGAAGGTGCTTGCCGCGATCCACAACGCACAGGTGATCCAGCAGCTGCGTGCGGACCACGGCAGCTTCGCCGCCTGGCTGGACGCGCATCACCCACGCAGCAAGGCTGACTGGGTGAAGCTGTTCAAGAAGACCTTCCGCTTCACCGGCGGCGAGATCACCGGCGAATTCCTGATGAGCCTGGGCTACCTGCCGGGTGCGCACGCCGCAGACTGCCCGGTGCATGCGCGGCTGCTGAAGCTGTCACCGCCCTGGCTGCAGGCCGTCGCCCGCTGAACCGGACCCGCCGGGCATGGCCCGGCGCTACCACGTACCGGTTCCGGTAGCGCCGGGCCATGCCCGGCGAACGCGGAAGGCGCGCTTACACGCCCATGTAACGGCCGGGCCGGTGGTTGAACATCAGCACCAGGCTGAGCACCACCGCGCCGATCGCCGAATACATCACCTTGGACGGTGAAAGCACGAAGAACGCGGCGATCATCAGACAGGCATCGTAGGACATCTGCACCTTGCCGGCGCTCCAGCCACGGGTGCGCTGCAGGTAGACCGCCAGGATGCCGATGCCGCCCAGGCTGGCGCGGTGGCGGATGAAGAACAGGATGCCCAGCCCCGACAGCGCGCCGCCGACGAGCGCCGAGTACAGCGGATGGATGTGCGAGAAATCGATCCAGCGCGGCAGCAGATCGGTCAGTACGCCGCAGGCGGTAACCGCGGCAAAGGTCTTCAGGGTGAATTCCCAGCCCATGCGCCGCAGCGCCACCCAGTAGAAGGGCAGATTGACCAGCACGAACACCAGCCCGAAGTTCCAGCCCATGGAGTAGTGCAGCAGGAAGGCCATGCCGGCCATGCCGCCGATCATCAGCCCGCCCTTGGCAAAGATGGCCAGGCCCAGCGAGGCCACCATCGTCGCCAGCACCATGCCCTGCACGTCCTCGGCCACCGAGTGGCGCAGCGCTTTCTCGTCGGCGGTGGTACCGGCGCTGTCCGGCGGCGGAGTCAACGGACCGGCCGTGACCAGGTGGCCGTCAGCGTCGTCGCACGGCGCGGGGCCATGGGAAGGATGGGACATGCGGGTGGGGGGACAGCGGGGGGAGGCGGTATTAGACACGATCCGCATGACAGTTGCAGATGAAATCGTTCAGCTGGATGCGCCGCCCTGCCTGAGGGCTCCCCGGAAAGCATCAGCCTGCGCGGCAGCGGGCAGCGGCGGCGCCGTATCATTCCCGCATGCCGCGCGAAAACCTCAACGACCTGCAGGCCTTTGTCCACGTCGCCCGCGAGGGCAGCTTCACCCGCGCGGCCGCCCAGCTGGGTGTCTCCCAGTCCGCGCTCAGCCACGCCATGCGCGGCCTCGAAGAGCGGCTCGGGGTGCGCCTGCTGACCCGGACCACCCGCAGCGTCTCCACCACGGAGGCTGGCGCCCGCCTGCTCGCCACGCTGGCACCACGCCTGGCCGAGATCGAGCACGAACTGGCCGCGTTGGCCGAGTACCGCGACCGCCCCGCCGGGACCATCCGCATCAGCGCCACCGGCCACGCCGCTGAGTATCTGGCGTGGCCGCGGCTGGCCCCCCTGCTGCAGCGCTTACCCGACCTGAAGATCGAATTGACCACCGACTATGGCCTGGCCGACATCGTCGCCGAGCGCTATGACATCGGCATCCGCCTCGGCGAGCGCCTGGCACGCGACATGATCGCCGTGCCCATCAGCCCCCCGCTGCGGATGCGCGTGGTCGGTGCCCCGGGTTACTTCCGTCAGCACGCCGCCCCCGCGCATCCGCACGACCTGGCCAGCCATAACTGCATCACCCTGCGCCTGCCCACCCATGGCGGCCTGATGCCATGGGACTTCGGCCAGGATGGCCACGAACTGAGCGTGCGCGTGAGCGGGCAGTGGACCTTCAACACGATGGGCATGACCCGCAGCGCGGCACTGGCCGGCAGCGGGCTGGCCTGGCTGCCGGAAGACCAGGTCCTGCCGATGCTGGACGATGGGCGCCTGCAATCGGTGCTGGACGACTGGTGCCCGCCGTTCGATGGCTACTACGCGTACTACCCCTCGCGCCACCACGTGACCCTGGCGATGCGCACGGTGCTCGATGCCCTGCGCGGGCCGATGATGGACCGATGAGTGCGGGCCCAAGGCCCGCACCCACCACGATCAGCCCTTGACCTGCGCCGCACGCTGGGCGTTGTAGCGCTCGCCGACGATCGACACTTCATCCAGCGCCTGCGCGATGCGCTGCCGTTCTTCGCTCGACAGCTGCAGGTCCACCGCTCCCAGGTTCTCTTCCAGGCGATGCACCTTGGTGGTACCCGGAATCGGCACGATCCAGTCTGCCTGCGCCAGCAGCCAGGCCAATGCCACCTGTGCCGGGGTGGCACCGCGGGCGGCGGCAATGGCGCCGATCCGGTCCACCAGCACCTGGTTCGCCCGGCGCGCTTCGACTTCAAACCGCGGCACGGTGTTGCGGAAGTCGTCGGCCTCGAACGTGGTCTCTGCATTGATCGTACCGGTCAGGAAGCCCCGGCCCAGCGGACTGAATGGTACGAAGCCGATGCCCAGCTCCTGCAGGGTCGGCAGCAGTTCGCGCTCCGGCTCGCGCCACCACAGCGAGTACTCGCTCTGCACCGCAGCCACCGGCTGCACGGCATGTGCGCGGCGCACGGTGGCGGCACTCGCTTCGGAGAGCCCGAAGTGGCCGACCTTGCCTTCGGCAATCAGGTCGCGCACGGTACCGGCGACGTCCTCGATCGGCACGTTGGGATCGACACGGTGCTGGTAGAAAAGATCGATGTGGTCGGTACGCAGGCGCTTGAGGCTGGCTTCGGCCACGGCACGGATGTTCTCCGGGCGGCTGTCCAGCCCGGTATCGGCCTGGGCATTGCGGAAACCGAACTTGGTGGCGATCACCAGCCGGTCCCGATGCGGCGCCAGCGCCCTGCCCAGCAGTGCCTCGTTGGTGTACGGGCCGTACACCTCGGCCGTGTCGAAGAAGGTGACCCCGCGCTCCACGGCTGCGTGCAGCAGCGCGACGCCCTGCTCCAGTTCCACGGGCTTGCCGTAGCTGTGGCTCAGGCCCATGCAGCCCAGGCCGAGGGCGGAAACCTTCAGGCCGCTGCGGCCGAGTTCACGTGTCTGCATTGTCATGCTCCAGAGGGGGAGCGCTGACGATACGCCTGCGGCGCCATCGGATTGAACCGGCTGCGCCGCAGTCGGTCATGACTGGATTTCATGAATCCGGCCGTCCCGGTGATCTTCCGCGGCGCCGGGCGACGCCCGGCTGCCGTCCTCTGCTGCTTCAGCGGATCTCGGAGATTTCCACGCCGTCCAGGCCCTGCGACAGGGTGCGCGCGTCACCGCCCTGGCTCAGCTTGATGCGCAGCCGCACTTCGTTCTGCGAATCGGCATACCGCAGCGCATCCTCGTAGCTGATCTCACCGGCCTGGTACAGCTCGAACAGGCTCTGGTCGAAGGTCTTCATGCCCAACTGGACCGATTCCTTCATCACTTCCTTCAGCTTGTGGATCTCGCCGTCGCGGATGTAGTCCTGCACCAGCGGCGTGCCCAGCAGGATCTCCATTGCAACCTTGCGCGAGCGGCCATCCGGGGACGGCACCAGCTGCTGGGCGACCACGCCCTTGAGGTTCAGCGACAGGTCCATCAGCAGCTGGTTGCGACGGTCTTCCGGGAAGAAGTTGATGATGCGGTCCATCGCCTGGTTGGCGTTGTTGGCATGCAGCGTCGCCAGCACCAGGTGGCCGGTCTCGGCGAAGGCGATGGCGTGGTCCATGCCTTCGCGGGTACGCACCTCACCAATCATGATCACGTCCGGCGCTTGGCGCAGCGTGTTCTTCAGCGCGGCCTCCCAGCTGTCGGTATCGATGCCCACTTCGCGCTGGGTGATGATGCAGCCCTCGTGCTTGTGCACGAACTCGATCGGATCCTCGATGGTGATGATGTGGCCGGTGGAATTCTGGTTGCGATAACCGATCATCGCTGCCAGCGACGTCGACTTGCCGGTGCCGGTCGCACCGACGAACAGGATGATGCCGCGCTTGGTCATCGCCAGCGTCTTGATGATCGGCGGCAGGCTCAGTTCTTCCACGGTCGGGATGCGCGTCTCGATGCGACGCAGCACCATGCCCACCTGGTTGCGCTGATAGAAGCAGCTCACGCGGAAACGGCCGACACCGGACAGGCCGATGGCGAAGTTGCATTCGTGGGTCTTCTCGAACTCTTCGCGCTGTGCCGGCGTCATCACGTTCAGCACCAGGTCGCGGCTCTGCTGCGGCGTCAGGGGTGTCTGCGTGATCGGCGCGATCTTGCCATTGACCTTCATCGCCGGCGGCATGCCCGCGGTGATGAACAGGTCCGAGGCGCGCTGGTGCGCCATCAGCTTGAGGAAGGAGGTGAAATCGATGGTGGTGGCGGTGGTGTTCACGGCAGGCTCCCAGGAGGCATGTGCCAGGCTTCAGTCGATGGTCGGAACATCGCGGAGTCGCCGGCGCGGTCGCGCGCCGGGGCCCGCTTCTGCCTTGCCTTACTCGAACAGTCGCTTGTCTTTGGCGTACTCGCGCGCCTGGTTGCGGGTGATCAGGCTGCGCTTGACCAGGTCCTGCAGGTGCTGGTCGAGCGTCATCATGCCCTGCTGCTGACCGGTCTGGATCGCCGAGTACATCTGCGCCACCTTGTCTTCGCGGATCAGATTGCGGATGGCCGGCGTGCCCACCATGATCTCCCACGCTGCGGTACGGCCGCCGCCCACCTTCTTCAACAGTGCCTGCGAGATCACCGCGCGCAGCGACTCGGACAGCATCGAGCGCACCATCGGCTTCTCGCCGGCCGGGAACACGTCGATGATGCGGTCGATGGTCTTGGCCGCCGAACTGGTGTGCAGGGTGCCGAACACCAGGTGGCCGGTCTCCGCGGCGGTCAGTGCCAGGCGGATGGTTTCCAGGTCGCGCAGTTCGCCGACCAGGATGATGTCCGGGTCTTCTCGCAGTGCCGAGCGCAGTGCCTCGTTGAAGCCATGCGTATCGCGGTGTACTTCGCGCTGGTTGATCAGGCACTTCTGCGAGGTGTGCACGAACTCGATCGGATCCTCGACGGTGAGGATGTGGCCGTATTCGCTCTTGTTGATGTAGTCGATCATCGCGGCCAGCGTGGTCGACTTGCCCGAACCGGTCGGGCCGGTCACCAGGATCAGGCCCTGCGGCTGCTGGATCAGTTCGCGGAAGATCGGCGGGCAGGCCAGATCCTCCAGTGTCAGCACCTCCGACGGAATGGTACGGAACACCGCGCCCGCACCCCGGTTCTGGTTGAACGCATTCACGCGGAAACGTGCCAGCGACGGGATCTCGAACGAGAAGTCCACTTCGAGGAATTCCTCGTAGTCGCGGCGCTGCTTGTCGGACATGATGTCGTACACCAGCGCATGGACCTGCTTGTGGTCCAGTGCCGGGATGTTGATGCGGCGAACGTCGCCGTCCACGCGGATCATCGGCGGCAGGCCTGCGGACAGGTGCAGGTCGGACGCTTTGTTCTTTACGGAAAACGCCAACAGCTCGGCGATATCCATGAGCGGCTACTCCCCAATAACGGCTTCGACTGGAAGGATCTTTCCCCGGGCGGCAGTATAGCCTCCTGATCGATTGGAACGCGTTACGTGGCCACTGCCCTGCCCCAGATCCTGAGCACCCTGCACGCTGCGGCGGAGGCCGCCGGACGTGCGCCGCCGCGCCTGCTGGCGGTCTCCAAGACCCAACCGGCCGAGGCCGTGGCCGCCCTTGCTGCACAGGGCCAGCGCGCCTTCGGCGAAAACTACGTGCAGGAGGCGCTGGCCAAGATGCAGGCGCTGCAGCACCTCGACCTGGAATGGCACCTGATCGGCCATCTGCAGTCCAACAAGGCCGAAGCGGTGGCCACGCATTTCGACTGGGTACAGAGCGTGGACCGTCCCAAGCTGGTGACCGCGCTGGCCCGCCATCGACCGGCGGCGCGCGGAGCGCTGAACGTGCTGATCCAGGTCAACATCGATGATGAATCGAGCAAGCACGGCTGCGCGCCAGAGGACGTCCAGGCCCTGGCCGAGGCCATCGCCGCCGAGCCTGGCCTGCGGTTGCGGGGTCTGATGGCGATCCCGGCGCCGTGGCCGGAGGCGGAACGCCGCCGCGACGCATTCGTGCGCATGCGCACACTTTTCCAGACACTGGCCGACCGCTTCCCGCAGGTCGATACCCTTTCGATGGGCATGAGCAGCGACTACACCGAGGCCATCGCCGAAGGCGCCACCCTGGTGCGCATCGGCACCGCCCTGTTCGGCGCCCGTCCGCGGCCGGCCTGACATTCCGAGGAGACTTCCATGGCAGCAGATTCCATCACCTTCATCGGCGGCGGCAACATGGCGCGCAGCCTGATCGCCGGCCTGATCCGCCAGCGCGTGCCTGCCACGCGCATCCACGTGGCCGAGCCGGTCGCCGCCGTGCGCGATGCGCTTGCCAGCGACTTCGGCGTGCATACCCACGACAGCGCCAGCGCGGCCGCCGCGCAGGGCCAGACCTGGCTGCTGGCGGTCAAGCCACAGGTACTGCGCGACGTCTGCCAGTCGCTGCAGCCGCTGGCGCAGGACAACCGACCGCTGGTGGTCTCGATCGCCGCGGGCATCACCAGCACGCAGCTGCAGCGCTGGCTGGGCGGCACGTTGCCGTTGGTGCGCGCGATGCCCAACACGCCCGCGCTGCTCGGTGCCGGCGTCACCGGCCTGTACGCAACACCGGCAGTGGATGCACCGCAGCGGGCCCAGGCCGAGCACCTGCTGGCCAGTGCCGGACGCACGGTATGGATCGACAGCGAGCCGTTGATGGATTCGGTCACCGCTGTCTCCGGCAGCGGTCCGGCCTATGTGTTCCTGCTCGCCGAAGCGATGGAAGCGGCAGGCATCGCCCAGGGTCTGCCCGCCGACGCCGCACGCACGCTGGTGGTGCAGACGCTGCTGGGCGCCTCGCGCATGCTCGATGAAGCGGGAGAAAGTCCCGCCGAGCTGCGCCGCCGCGTGACCTCGCCCAACGGCACCACCCAGGCTGCGATCGAAAGCTTCCAGGCCGGCGGCTTCGAGGCACTGGTGGATGCCGCGCTGCGCGCCGCACAGGTGCGCGGCCAGGCACTGTCAGCGGCAAACGACTGATTCCTTGGGGTCAGATCCCTCTGCCGGGGCAAAGGGATCCGACCCCATCTCCCCCGATGCTCATTGCCCCAACGTGGTCATGACGAAGTCGACGAAGCACTGCAGGCGCGGGCGCGGGCGACGGTCCGGCAGATAGATCAGGTGCATCGGCCGCGGCGCCGGCAGATGGTCGCGCAGCAGCGGCTTCAGCCGGCCCGCAGCGATCTCAGTGGCCAGCAGCGCCGTCGGTTGCAGAATCAATCCGGCACCCGCCACGGCAGCCTCGCGCAGCGCGAAACCGTCATTGCTGGTGAGCCGTGCCTCCCAGTCTACATGCTCGCCACTGGCCAGCTGCCAACCGTGCCCGCCACGCCACGCCAGGTGGCTCAGGCAATCGTGCCCCTGCAGATCCGCGGGCGTCCGCGGCGTGCCTCGACGGCGAAGGTACGACGGCGCTGCGCACAGGCTCATCGCATAGGGGGGCAGCGGACGCGCCACGATGTCCGCCGAGGGCAGCGGACCGACCCGGATCGCCGCGTCGAAGCCGTCTTCGATCAGGTCCACCCGGCGATTGCTCAGATCCAGTTCGATGTTCAGCAGCGGCTGCGCACGCAGCAGTTCGGCCAACCGGGGCGCCAGCACGCAACTGCCCCAGGTGGTGGGAGCACTGACCCGCAACACACCGCGCGGCTGCAGCTGCAGGCCGGCCACGTCCGCCTCGGCCTGCTGCACCTGTTCCAGCACCTGCCGGCAACCGGCCAGATAGGCGCTGCCCGCTTCGGTCAGGCGCTGCCGCCGCGTGTTCCGCTGCAACAGCGCGGTGCCGAGGTGGCTTTCCAGCTGCTGGATGTACTTGCCCACCATCACCGCAGACACCTGCAGGTGCTCGGCGGCAGCGGCGAAACTCCCGCGCTCGGCCACGGCGACGAAGGCCTGCATGCAGCGCAGCATGTCCATTGCTAAGTCCTGATTAGTAATCAGCAAATCATACGCGGCTTACCAAACCGCGTCGTCACGGCGCAGACTGCGCTTCATCTCCCCAAAGCAAGGAACCGTCATGAAGATTCTTCTCGTGGGCGCCACAGGCACGCTCGGCCAGGCCGTCGCGCGCCAGCTCGGCCAGCAGCACCAGATCCTGGACGCAGGGCGCAGCAGCGGCACGCTGCGCGTCGATCTGACCGACGATGCCAGCGTCAACGAACTGTTTGCCCGTACCGGCGCGGTCGATGCGGTGATTTCCACAACAGGCAAACTGCATTTTGGTCCCCTGCGTGACATGACGCCCGAACGGTTCAACGTCGGCCTGCAGGACAAGCTGCTCGGGCAGGTACGGCTGGCACTGGCCGCCCAGCATCACCTCACCGCCGGTGGCTCGATCACCCTGACCAGCGGCATCGTCAGTGCCCAGCCGATCCGCGACGGCGTCAATGCAACCTCGGTGAACGCCGCGCTGGAAGGATTCGTGCGCGCAGCGGCCCTGGAGCTGCTGCCCCGCGGGCTGCGCATCAATGTCGTCAGCCCGAATGTGCTGGTCGAATCAATGGATGCCTACGCGCCCTACTTCCCCGGCTTTGAAGCGGTCACCGCCCAGCGCGCGGCACTGGCGTACCAGCGCGCGGTGGAAGGCATCCTGAGCGGTGAAACAATCACCGTCTGGTGATGCATGATCCAGCCTGGCGTGCCGTCCGATGTGCCGGGGCCTCAGCCCCAGCGCATCGGACCGTCACCCCGTTCCCCGAGGACATCGTCGGGGTTGGCCAGCCGGCAGCGCTTCAGTGACAGGCAGCCGCAACCGATGCACCCGGTCAGCTCGTCACGCAGCAGCTGCAGCATGTGGATGCGCTCATCCAGCTCGGTCCGCCAGCGTGCAGACAGCGTGGCCCAGTCGGCCTTGGTCGGTGCCCTGCCCTGCGGCAGGCTTTCGAAAGCACGCGCCACCGCCTCCAGCGGCATGCCCACGCGCTGTGCAACGCGTATCACCGCCAGCCGGCGCAGCACGTCGCGGCTGAAGCGGCGCTGGTTGCCCGAGGTGCGCAGGCTGCTGATCAGGCCCTTGCGCTCATAGAAGTGCAGAGCGGATACGGCCACGCCGCTGCGCTGCGAAACCTCACCCACACTCAGTTCCTGCGACACCATTGCTTGACCTCAACTATAGTTCAGGTGTCATGCTGCGGTCTTCGCCGCCGGATGACAAGCGCGGCCTCCCAGACTTTCCGCATGACCCCGACGCCATCCGCTGCCGACGCCGCCCCTCCTGCCGAAACCTCCATCCTCTCCGCGCGCTATCGTGCGACCACCCTCGGCATGGTCGCCCTGGTTTCGCTGCACGCCTTCGAAGCGCTGGCGGTGGCCGCAGCCATGCCCACCGTCGCCGCCGCGCTTGACGGGCTTCGCCTGTACGCGCTGGCCTTCGGCGGGACCCTCGCCACCAGCGTCATCGGCATGACACTCGCTGGCCTCTGGGCCGACCGGCACGGGCCCGCGCGGCCGCTGTGGTGGGGCCTGGCGTGCTTCGTACTGGGCCTGCTGCTGGCCGGCCTGGCCACGCACATGGGGATACTGGTGGCCGGGCGGCTGCTGCAGGGCCTGGGCGCGGGTGCGATCTCGGTCTCGCTGTATGTGATGGTCGGCCGTACCTACCCCGAACCGCTGCGGCCGAAGGTGTTCGCAGCATTCTCCGCTGGCTGGGTGGTGCCGTCGATGATCGGCCCGGCTGCGAGCGGGCTCATCGTGCAGCACCTGGGCTGGCGGTGGGTGTTCCTGGCCGTGCCGCTGCTGGCGCTACCCGCTGCATTGCTGCTGCGACCTGCACTGTCACGCCTGCAGCCATCGCCTGCGGGCGACAGCGGCAATCGCAGCCGGGTGGTGCGCTGGGCCAGCGGCGCGTCGCTGGCAGCGCTGCTGCTGTATCTCGGCGGGCAGCAGCAAGGGATGGCGGCAGTGCTGTGCATCGCTGTGGCGATGCTCGCGCTGCTGTTCTGCGTGCAGCGGCTGCTGCCCGCCGGTACCTTGCGCCTGCATCGCGGCCTGCCCAGTGTGATCGCCCTGCGCGGCATCGCCGCTGCGGCATTCTTCGCCTGCGAGGCCTACCTGCCACTGCTGCTGCAGCGCGAGCGCGGGCTGTCACCCAGCGGGGCCGGCGCGGTGTTGAGCCTGGGGGCATTGGGCTGGTTCGCCGGGTCGTGGCTGCAGGGCCACCAGCGCAATGGTTGGTCACGCCAGCAGCTGCTGCGCGCGGGAACGCCGCTGATGGCGATCGGTATCGCGGCCACGCTGGCGGTGCTGTTCCGCACGGTACCGCTGCCGGTGGCTCTGATCGGCTGGACGCTGACCGGCTTCGGCATGGGCATGATCTACGCCAGTCTTTCGGTACTGACCCTGTCCCTTTCGGCACCGCACGAACAGGGAGCCAACACCTCGGCGCTGCAGTTGAGCGAGGCGCTGGCGGTCACCACCGCACTGGCCGTCTCCGGCGCGCTGTTTGCCCTGTTCGTGGACGACAGGCCGCACAACGGCTACGTGCTGTGCCTGGCGATCACCCTGGGCCTGGCTCTGCTGTCCACGCTGATTGCACGCCGGGTGTAACGCCACCGGTTGATTCGGCCGGGCGTGGCCCGGCGATCAGTGCAGTCATGGCGTGGCCGCCGCGTCCACGTCATCGATGTCCCGGTGCAGGATGCGGCGCACCTCCAGCACGGCCTGCGGCGATTCCTGCACGCTGTGTCCGGAGATGATGACCTTCTCCGACAGCGCCCCCGGCAGGTGCGCGCTCCAATACGGCACCAGCCCATCGTCGGATTTCTCCAACGGCAGTTCCGGTTTGCGCTGGGCGATGATCGAGTGGTACTTCAGGCCCGCTTCGATCGGCAGCTGTGCGGCCGCCTTCACGAACGGATCGCTGGCCTTGAGGTTGTCGATGCTGTTGGGAATCTTCGGCTTGGCGGTGCCGTCAACCTGCTGCTCGGCCTGCGCCAGCGCCAGGAACACATCCTCGAACTTGCCCAGGATGGTCAGCGGCAGGCGCACCAGGCGGCCGATCAGGCGGCCGACCCTGTTGCCGGCGATGTCGGTGCCCTGATGCGGGGCGGCGATGAAGATCGCCCGTTCCACATTCGGCTGCGCCTTGAAGTGCAGCAGCGGGCCCAGCTTGTTCTGCACCCGCTTCAGTCGTTCACCCTTCAGGTCATAGTTGGCCAGCAGGTCGTTCCACAGCACATCGCCCGAGTCGCTCACCAGCAGGCGGGCCAGCACGCCGCCCATGCTGTGACCGATGTAGACCATGTCCTTCGATGCGCGCGTGCTGCCATCCGGGTCGAAATGCTTCAGCGTGTCGTTGAATGCAGTAGCGATCTCATAGCGGTTCAGCGCGATCGGCGCGTTGGTCGGGTAATACACCTGCCACACCTGGAACTGCTGGCGCAGCTCGGGATCGCCCATGATCTCGTTGGCCAGGTTCACCCACGCTTCCGGGCTGCTGGCCAGGCCATGCAGCATGAAGATGATGCGGCGGTTCGGATCCCACGGCTGCATCAGGTAGATGTGCGGCTCACCGATACCCTCGCTCATGCCGAACAGCGTGCGCAGCGATTGCCGGGCGAAGCCACTCTGCGCCAGCCAGAGGCCGTAGGCGGCAGTGAAGTTGCCGGCCAGCGGTACCTGCTCGCCGTGCAGGGTGATGCGCTCGGTCGCTTCGGGCGAATAGGCGTCCAGCTCGACCCGGCGGGTACGCATCACGTCCTCCAGCGTGCTGCCCTCGAAGCGCAGCAGCGCGGTGACGTTGATCGAGGACATCTCGCTGAACTCCGGCACCGCATCATCATGGCGATGGCGGCGACCACGACGCGCATCGCTGTCGTCGTCCTGCCCGCCGTCCGCCTTCGGGCCATCTGCGGAGACCGCCGGAGCAACCAGCTTCGGCGGGTCCATCACCATCACCAGCTCCGCACCGAAACCGTCGCGTCGATAGGTACTGCGCAGGCCGACGAAGCTGACCGTGCCAGCGGGTACCAGCTGCGCCGGAATGCTCTTCAGGGCCAGCTGCTGGTAGTTGGAGGCCAGCGACCAGCTGCCGACCGTGATCGGCTTCGTATAGTCCTCGCCGGCGAGCGCGGCGGCGCGCGCCCGCACGAACAGAACCACCGCGGCCTTCTCGGCTGCATAGTTGTAGTAGTCGCGCACCTGCGTCTGCCGGTCCTCGAACGCCCGATCGGACGGCGAACGGCCGCTGTAGAACAGGTAGGCGTAGGCATAGCGCGCCGCTTCCAGCCATGCATCCAGTGCGGCATCGCTCATCGGTGGATCGCCCGCCGCCGTCTTCTTCGGGGTCAGCGCCAACGCTGCCTTCACCCACAGCTCCGACAGCGCAGACAGCCGCTGTTCGACGTTGAGATCGTCGGTCATCAACAGCGTGCTGCGACAGACCACGAAGTCCTTCTCGCACTGCGACTCATCCAGCCCGGCTGCACTCAGCGTTTCCCGGGCCGCCGGGCTGAGCTTGCCGGTGTTGAGCACATCGGCACGCTTGTTGACCAGCGAGTCACTGGATTTCACCTGCTTGACGGTGACCATCGCGCAGCCGCTGCCGGCCAGCAGCATGAAGATCGCCAGCGACGCCGGCAGCACGCGCTGCCAGCGGGAAAGTATGGACATGAGCATCACTGCGGGTCCTGCTCGGTGCCGGGCACGCCCTGGCGGATCACGGTGGAAAAGTTGCCGCCGTCACCCAGGTCCAGCGCGCGCTGGGTGATCCGGCCCTTGGCATGCAGCACTGCGTACGGCACCCCCGGCGTCAATGCCCCGACCTCCTGCGCGTACTCGGCCAGATAGCCGGACAGCAGCAGGCGGTAGTCCAGCGGCAACCGCGGCGCGATATGCCTGGCCAGATCGAAGACGATGGTGGTGCAGTTGCTGGTCAGCGTGTTGTAGAAGCCGGGCTTCGCATCCAGCTCGCGTGCCTGCGCGATGTAGGCAGCGAACAGTTCCTTCAACTGTGCGCGGTCCATCCCATGCAGGCGGTACAGATAGACATCCTCGCCACGCGCGTTGGTACGCGTGCGGATGATGTCGGTCTCTTCGGAGGCCACCAGGGTCATCTCGAACTTGCGGAAGAATCCCCCCAGTGCCGAGAACGATTCCCCGCGTTCCTTGCGGATCTCCAGCGAGAACACGACATGGCGGCCATCGTCGAAGCCGAACGAGATCAGCGTGTGGGCGATCGCCGGCCCCATCCAGTACGAAAGCACCAGGTCGGCCGAACGCAGCTGGTCCAGGTCGTACGTGCGGCGCACCCAGCGCGCGTCATAGTCGGTTTCGCTGCGCCAGGTGAAATCGCGCACGTTGTCCAGCACCACATGCCGCCCATCGAAGGAGACCACGTGCAGGCGTTGCGCTACGTCATCGGCCCAGACGCGATCCTGGCGCGGGGTCAGCAGCATCCACCACCCCAGCGCCAGGGCCAGCGCCACGCCGAAGGCCATGCCGAGCCGTCGCGTGCCATGGCCACGGGCAACCCGCCAGGACGCCCACAGGGCGGACAGCACCCACAGTACCGCCACGGCCGACGCCAGCCAGCCCGGCCCCGGCAGCTGATAGAGCAGCAGGCCAGCCACCCACAGTGCCAGCAGTGCCATCACACTTCCTGTCATCCAACGTCCTGCGGCTTTCACTGGCGTCCTGTCGTGGTCCCGGGGGCGCATAGTTAGCCACAAGCGGGTTCGCCCTGGCATCTACGGCCCGTTCAGGCTGCTGGGTGCACCGTCTGCAACGCGGTTTTCCACATACCGTTCCCTCTTCCAGGAGCATCGATGGGCATTACCTCCGTGGCCGGTGTTGCGGTCCAACCCCAGCACAGCGCCCGCTGTCATTGCGGTACGGTCGAACTGCTGCTGGACCTGCCGGACGGCATCGTCGACCCGCGCCGCTGCGACTGTTCGATGTGCCGCCGCCGCGGCGCCATCGCCGCCAGCGTCGCCCTCGCAGGGCTGCAGGTGGTACGAGGGCGGGACCATCTGCGGCTGTACCAGTTCAACACGCATGTGGCCGAGCACTACTTCTGCGATGTGTGCGGCATCTACACCCACCACCGTCGGCGTTCCAACCCCGACCAGTACGGCTACAACGTCGCCTGCCTGGAGGGCATCGATCCCTTCGCGCTGGGCGTGATTCCGGTCAGCGATGGCGTGAACCATCCGGCCGACCGCCCGGCCTAGTGCCGGGTACGGCGTGTCGGCGCGGTGACCTTCTGCCAGGGCGCCATGCCGCTGCGGCCGGCCCGCGCGGGGCGTTTGCGCCAGGGCCGGCGTGGCGCGGACTCTGCTTGAACGGGGCGCGGCGGAGGCGCGGGCCGGCGTGCAGTCCAGAGATGATCAAGCAGCCACATGGTCGGTCTCCGTGGGGGCGGGGACGATCAAGCGTGGACGCTGGCCTGCATAGCCGGCGTGAGGCATCGACGACACCACGATGACAGGCGGCCAAGCCCTGCGCTCGCACCACGCCGCAGCCGCATCGCGGACTGGGCGGCACCTCTTGACGCCTGCGCTACAGTGACAATTCCCCTCCTGCTGCAGGTCGCCTCCGGATGCCTTCGTTCTCCGATCCCCAGGCTGCGGCCCGCTATCACGAGGGACCGCTGCGGCAGGTACCTGGATTCCTCGGTCTGCAACAGATGGCCCACCTGCTGCTGGCCGAGCACGTGCCCGAGCACGGCCACGTGCTGGTGCTCGGCGCCGGTGGCGGCCTCGAGCTGAAGGCCTTCGCTGACGCCCACCCGCACTGGCGCATGCTCGGAGTCGATCCGGCCGGCCCGATGCTGGCGCTGGCCCGCGAAACGCTCGGCACACGGATGAACCACGTGGAGCTGATGGAGGGCTACATCGAGGATGCCCCGGCCACGATCTTCGATGGCGCCAGCTGCCTGCTGACCCTGCACTTCCTCGATATCGACCAGCGCCGGCATACCCTGCGCGAACTGCGCAGGCGGCTGCGTCCGGGCGCGCCATTGGTGGTGGCCCACCACAGCGTCCCGCAGGAGCCGGAGGCGAAGCTGCGCTGGTTGAGGCGCTATGCGGCCTTCGGCGAGGCTTCCGGCATTGCCCGTGCGGATGCACAGCGCGCGATCACCGCCATCGCCGAGCGCCTGCCGCTGCTGTCACCGGAACAGGAGGTGGAGGTGCTGCAGGAGGCAGGCTTCAAGGACATCGAGCTGTTCTACGCCGGATTCACCTTCAAGGGCTGGGTCGCCTACGCGGCCTGATGAACCTGCAGAGCCGGCGCTCGCCCGGCCAAGCCCCGCACCTCGCACTTTTCCAGGGCCGCCCGGGAGAAGGGGCTCCCGTGCGTCGACCCGGAATGCACGTTATTGCATGTTCATGCACGAATATGCACACTTATCCCATGAACGCCGATTCCAGCCCCCTCCCCGCCGAACGTACCCGGCAGATCCTCGAGGAACTGCGCCAGCAGGGCCGCGTGATCGCTGCGGAACTGGCGCGTCGTTATGCGGTTTCCGAAGATTCGATCCGCCGCGACCTGCGTGAACTGGCCGCCCAAGGCCTGTGCCAGCGCGTGTACGGCGGCGCCGTGCTGCCGCCGCCGAAGGAGCGCCCGCTGCGCGAGCGCCTGACCCGTGATCGTGGCGACAAGGCCGAACTGGCCGCGCGCGTCTGTGCCCTGCTGCAACCTGGGCAGGTGGTGCTGCTCGATGCCGGTTCGACCAACCTGGCCATCGCCCAGCAGTTGCCGCCCGAACTGGCACTGACGGTGATTACCAACGCGCCGCAGATCGCCACCGCCGCCAGTGTGCATGAAGGCACTTCCGTGCAGCTGATCGGCGGCCGCCTGGCCAGCGGCGGCGGCGCGGTCGGTGCCGAAGCACTGGCCCAGGTGCAGCGCCTGCGCGCCGACGTGTACCTGCCCGGCCCGTGCGCGGTGGATGGCGACACTGGTGTGTGGGCGATGGATGCCGAAGAAGCCACCTTGAAGCGCGCCATGGTGGCCTGCAGCAGCCGCGTCATTGTCGCCGCCACCACCGAAAAACTCGGTGCCCGTGGCCACTGGCAGATCGCCGGCCTCGACGAGATCGACGACCTGGTGCTGACCACATCAGCCCCGCCCGCACTGGCAGCGCGCTTCCTCGCTGCCGGTATTGCGGTGCACCCCACCCCGCCCTGACCGAACCGCCCATGTCCGTTGCCTACCGCGCGCGTGCCGAACAGCACGCGACCCGCGCTGCATTCTTCATTCCCGGTTTCGCCACGGCACTGTGGGCGACGCTGGTACCGTTCGCCAAGGCACGCGCGGACCTCAACGACGCCACGCTCGGCGTGGTGCTGCTCTGCCTGGGTGCCGGTTCGCTGCTGGCGATGCCAGTGGCGGGCGTTCTGGCCGCGCGGCTGGGCTGCCGCCGGGTGATGGTGGCCAGTACGCTGTTGATCTGCCTCACCGTGCCGGGCCTGGCCCTGGCCGGTTCAGCGTGGCTGCTGGGCCTGGTGCTGTTCGTGTTCGGTGCCGCGGTAGGCGCGATGGACTGCACGATGAACGTGCAGGCCGTGGTGGTCGAGCGCGAAGCGCGACGTGTAATGATGTCCGGCTTCCACGCCTTCTTCAGCATCGGCGGCTTCCTGGGCGCGGCAATGATGACCGTGCTGCTGTCCCTGCAGCTGCCACCGCTGGCATCGGTGCTGATCGGCGTGGCCGCGATGCTGCTGGCGATGCTGCTGTCGGCGTCGTACTGGCACCGCGAGCGCATGCCGCACGACACCCCGATGCTGGCCATGCCGCACGGCATCGTGCTGTTCATCGGCGTGCTGGCCTTCGTCGCGTTCCTCGGCGAAGGCGCGATGCTGGACTGGAGCGCGGTCTTTCTCAGTGACGTGCGCAGCGTCGATGCGCGCATGGCTGGCATCGGCTATGTGATCTTCACCCTGACCATGACCGTGGCCCGCCTGCTCGGCGATGCACTGGTGGCGCGGGTGGGACGCGAACGCGCCATCGTGTTCGGTGGCCTGCTCGCGGCCAGTGGCGTGCTGGTGCTGACGCTTGTCACGCCCTGGCAGGTCTCACTGGCCGGTTATGTGCTGGTCGGCCTCGGCTGCGCCAACATCGCGCCGGCGCTGTGCTCGCTGGCCGGCCACCAGACCCGCATGCCCGGCGCCCTGGCGATCACCGCCGTGTCCACGCTGGGCTTTGCCGGCATTCTTGCCGGCCCGGCACTCATCGGCTTCGCCGCCAATCATTTCGGCCTGATCGCTGCATTCATCGGTGTGGCCATCGCGCTGCTGCTGGTGGCGGTGTCCACGCGCTGGCTGCGGGTGTAGCGCGCGGCATCAACGGCGCCGACGCTGGACCTTCATCCGCAATCGTCGATAGCCGATCACCGTAGCCGTCGCGCACAGCGCGGTGCCGGCGGTGCTCAACAGCAGCAGCACGCCCAGGCGGGCCGTCTCCTGCCGCAGCATCGCCGGCAGGTCCCAGCTGTGCAGGAAGTAGAACAGCCAGCGCCCGACGCGCTCACGATGCCCCAGGGTCAGCAGTGGATCGCCGCTGGCCAGATCGAAGTAGACGCGCGTCGCCTCGGCATCACCGAAGTCCGCCACCGCCACCGGGAAGCGGCGCACCGCCGCGCCGTTCATCGCCTCCGGCGCACGTGGATAGAAATAGGCATCCGCTGCATGCAGCAGCGCGAACCGATGGATCGGCGCGGCAGACATCGCCTGCGCCTTCTGCTGCAGCCATGCCACCGGCAGCAGCGGCATCATCCGAAGATGCCCTTCGTCTGCGGATACGATGCGCGTATCGCCCTGCCCGTCCAGCAGCAGCGCGAACAGCTCACCGCCGATGCGCCGCCACTGGATCTCCACCGGCATGAACAGCCCACCATGGGTCGCAGCCAGCAGCGCTGCCGGTTCGCCCAGTGGGCCATTCACTGCCACCGCACCGCCGCGATACTGCGCCGTGTCGATCGCCGCGCGTGTACTGCTGAACACGCCCAGCGGATTCATCGACATCAGTCCGCTGAAGATCCAGGTGAACACGAACGCCGCAGCCGCCAGACCGATCAGATGATGCCAGCGCATCCACGGCTCGACGTACGGCGTCTTCGCGCCCGAACGATAGTGGCCAGCGAAGCGCCAGCGCCACACCCCCACCACGATGCCGCTCACCGCCGCCACCGTGCACAGTGCGGACAGCACGATCACCACCCACGTCCACACCGGGTCCACCGACTGCATGCGCAGGAAGTACAGCCAGTGCAGCCAAGCGCCCACATAGTTCCATCGCTGCTGCACATGCGGTGCATCCAGCACCACCTCGCCGGTGCGCGAAGACACATACAGGTCACCCGGCCGCGCACCGCCCACCTCGACCCGGTACAGCGGCCGATGCGCATCCAGCGCACGCGAATGCGTCCAGCGGTCCTCATCCACGCGCATCGCACCCACGAATGCCGGGCCGCCGGCAAACTGCGCCGCCGAAGCTTCGGCGCGCTGTGCCGATACCGGCAGCAGGACCTGCCCGGTGCGCGCCGACCAGGCTCCCACGTGGCTGCCACTACGCACTACATAGGCGGGCTCGCCACGCAGCGTGGTCAGCGCCACGCTTTCCGGCTCAGCCTGCACGGCCGCTGGCAACGCCGACAGTCCCAGCAGCCCATGCGCGTCGCCCAGCACCGGCAACGCCGCCAGCCGCTCGCCGGGCGTCAGCTTCGGGTAGCCGACGAACAGCATCACCATGCCGCTGACAAACCACAGCAGCATCAACAGGCATCCACCGATGCCCAGCCAGCGGTGCACCAGGTAGGTCCAGCGCTTGGCAGTGGATCGCAGCGACATGGCGTGCGTCCTCAGAAGCGGTGATCGAGGGTGAACTCGACGCGGCGATCCGCACCCAGCAGCCACTGCGTGCTGGTGTAGTACGCCGTGGCGTAGTACGCCTTGTCGAACACGTTGAACAGGCGCGCGCTCACCCGCGTGCGCGGTGCCGCCTGCCAGGTCAGCGCCAGATCGGTGGTGCTGTAGCCCGGCAGCTCCAGGGTGTTGGCGTTGTCGGCGTAGCGCTTGCCGACGTAACGCGCACCGCCGGCCACGGTCCAGTCCGGCAGGAACTGCCAGCTCAGCCATACGTTGGCCAGCCGCTCTGCCACGTTCGGCGGCACATTGCCATCGCGCGAGACCAGCACAGCCGGCGAACCGGTGGCTTCCAGGAAGTCCTCGAACTCGGCCTTCAGCACCGTCGCGTTGGCATCGAGCGTCCATTGCGGCGCGAAATTCCAGTTCAAGGACGCCTCGATTCCGCGCGAGGTCTGCGCGCCCACCTGCACCCGACGATCCGGCAGCAGCGGATCACGGCTGAGCAGCCCGGTCTTGCGGATCCGGTACGCCGCCAGCGTCCACTCGCCACCGTCGAAGACCTGCTTCAGGCCGACTTCGACCTGACGCCCCTTGGCCAGGTCGAAGGCACCGTTGGCCGGGCTGATCATCAACAGGCCGCTGACCGGGTCGGCCGCCTGCGAATACTGCGCGTACAGGCTCAGCGTCGGCTGCAGCGCGAATACCGTGCCTGCTCGCCAGCCGGTGCTGCTGTAGGTCTTCGAGAATGCCTCCTGGCCGCTGATCAGATCGGTACGATCGATGCGCGCGCGGTCGTGGCGCAGCCCGCCCAGTACCGACCAGCGCTCGCTCAGGGCCAGCCGGTCTTCCACGAACAGAGCGTACTGCTCGGCACTGTTGCGGTAGCGCGGCAGGTTCGGCGCATCGCTGGCAAACTGCCCCGGCACCGGATGGAACGGATCGACCGGGCCGGAGCTGCCGGCATAGGTGTTGTTGGTGTGCTTGAAGTGCGCGCGGTTGGCATCCATCCCCAGCGCGAAACTGTTGGCAAGACCGCCCACCTCACCCTGCACGCGCAGCGTCGAGGTCAGCCCGGTCTGGTCCTGGTTATGGGTGATCTGGGTATTGCCGGAGCGATCGATCAGCCCGGTGCGTGGGTTGTAGACATAGGCCTCGGCATTGCGCCAATCGCGCTGGCTGTCGATCTGGTAGAGGCGCGTGCGCCATTCCACGTTCGCATTCGGTGTCCACAGCGCATCAAGCTGGGTCCAGCGGTCGCGGTAGCGGATCTCGCTGTCGTCCACGTTGTAGTTGCGGTGGCGCAGCGCTTCCAGCTGGCGGCCCTCGACCAGCGGCGTGCCGAAGTAGCGCATCGGCTGCTGGTAGCCTTGCGCATGGGTGAGCGTCAGCTGCAGATCCGCACGCGGCTGCCACAACAACGCACCGGAGAACGTCGCATCGTTGTTGCGGCCACGGTCGACCCAGCCACCGCTGTAGTTGCCACTCACATCCAGCCGGTAGGCCAGCTCGGGGGTCAGCGCGCCACCACTGCCGAAGCCCAGGCGCGCGGTGTCCTCGCTGCCCACCGTCACACTGATCTCGTTCTCGACGGCACCGCGCGAAGGCTTCTTCGGCACGATGTTGATCACACCGCCGATCGCACCGTCGCCGTGGATCACCGAGGCCGGCCCGCGCAGCACTTCGATGCGCTCGATGGACCAGGTATCGAACGGGAACGTGATGCCCACGCCGCCGTACTGACGCAGCCCGTCGTACAGGCGCATCACCGAAGCGCCATCGGTGAAGCCACGGCTGGAGAGCGCACTCAGGCCGTTGCCCGGATGCGGCATCGCACTGATCGCACCCGCGCGGCTGATCGCATCGTTGAGGTTGGAGTCACCGCGCTGCTCCAGCTGGTCGCGGTCGATCACGGTGAGCGCCGCAGGTGTCTGCAGCACGTTCAGGCCCAGCGCGGAACCTGCGCCGGGGGTGGCCGACAGCGCACCGTGCCGGGTATCGACTACGCGTACGGTGTCCAGGGTGGTCGGGCCCGCCGCTTCGGCACGGGCAGGTGCAACAGGCAGGGCGCAGGCGCACAGCGCCGGCAGCGTCGCCCAACGCAGGGCAACGCGCTTCGGATGTCTTTTCATTTTTTCACGGCATGCAATGCCACCCCGCACTGCGGGGCAGCAGGAAGGAAAGCGCACGCGGTAGCGCCAAGCCATGCCTGGCGGCTTCCATCAGAGGGAATGCACGGCCGCGTGCGCGGCTCAGCCCGCCAATGCCGCCGGTGGTCCCCGCGCCCCGAGGGTTCCCGCCAGGCGCGCGGGCACTGCCAGCACAGCGCCCAGCCGCGCCCGGCAGACCGGCGCCAAGGGCACCAGCAGCAGGAACGTCGCCACCAGCAGGGTGATCAGCCGCGCCGCGATCAGGCAGTAATCGCAATCCACGCCCATTTCATGGTCAGCGTGCGGATCGGCGGGCGGATTCTTCGCGGCCTCATCGTGCGGCGTCGCCATCGCATGATGGTCGTGATGGGCTTCCATCGTGTGCTGCGCATGCAGCGAATGATCCATCGCCGCCACCGGCGCCGCCGCTGCCACGCGGCCATGCGCCACCCAGCGGCTCACCAGCGGGGCAAGCAGCACCAGCAGCAGGGCGAGCCATGCCAGGGCCTGGAACCGGCGGTGGAATCGGGGGCGGTGCACCCGGGCATTCTACGGCGCGGCGCCGCAACCTTGGACCACGTTCAGGGTTTTGCCCCTGCGACAGGGTGACGCAGGCGCCTCACGTCGCGTACTGGGCAACGCCATGTCCGAACGACCAGTTCTCCTTCTTCACTTCCACCAGATTGATGAACACGTCCTCGCGGCGGATGCCCACTGCCGCATGCAGGCCGTCAGCGATGCCCGCGTACAGCGCCTTCTTCTGCTCCAGGGTGCGGCCCTCGTTCCAGGTGATCTGGATGCAGATGAAATCGTCGGAGCGCTGCACACCCAGGTAGCTGGGGTCGTAGACCAGGGTGGCGGCGTCGTGCTCCTGGAAGATCTGGAAGCGGTCGTTCTCGGGCACGCCGACAGCGCGCATGGCCTGGTAGATGGCCTCGCCGACGCGCTGCAGGTAGTCGGCGGATTGGCCTTTGCGGAGATCGATGCGGGCGAGCGGCATGGTGGGGCTCCCGGGTGGAGGGGTCATTGTGCTGAGACTACGCCTGCCCGGGGCGGTGGGACAGCGCAGGGATGGAACCCTCTGCCTTCATCCATGACATGGTCACTCGCCTACTGCGCGGGTTGACGTAATTGCCGTGGCGGCGCCTCGCCAGAGTCGTCATGTCCACGGTCGAAGGGGGCGGCGGATTGCGCCATTAGAGACGAGCTTCGCAGCGAGTGGGTGCTGCAGGGCACAGAACTGGAAACGCTTGGTGCGCCTGCGTGCAGTTGAGAACTTTCCTTACGGACCGCTGTGATTGTGGGCCGGATGATCTCCATGCCGAGGCGCGTTGCCCTGGCCGGGATTGGCGTCTCGAATAAACGAACGAACTTCCACCGCTGCGGTTCACGCCTCAGCAGAGAGAATGCACCGATTGCCTTCCATGGCGGCCGGTGCGTGGGGATCGACAGATCCGCCAGGCCTTCCTCTCGGTGGAAGTTCGTTTGCCTTGGTACGCCAACCCGCACCGTCCGCCACCTTCGCTTCGGAAGGTGGCCCCACGCCAGTGAGGGTTTCGCCATGACCAACCGCACCGCTGTCCATCCCCGCCTGCACGCCCTGATCGGCGACATCGCCGCCGACGTGCCCGAGGACCTCGCACGCGAGATCGAGTGCGCCTTGCACGAACAGAGTCTGCCCGTGCAGTCGCCTGCCTTCTTCACGTACCTCAATGCCATCAGCCGCGCCGACGGCGATGACGGACAGCCGTGCAAAAGCCTCACCCTCGTTGCCAGCAATCACGCCTCGCTGCGCCGCTCGATGTCTGGGCTTACCGCGTTGCTCGATCTGCTGCAGGCTGCCGACCGTGCGCGCAACGAAGGCGGCCCGGACGAACAGCTGGGCGCTTTCCACACCGACGGACTTATCGTGGCCGCACGACAGCTGGTGCGCGAGGCGAATCATTGCCTCTCCGGCGCTGACTGACCGGCCCGGATGCCCTCCCGCTACAATCGCGCAGGGATCGCAGGAGGCCGCAATGGACGCCGAACACCTGGAGTACTTCAAGGCCGCACTGGAAGGCCGCGCAACCGTGGGTTGGAACGTATGGTTTGCCGCCAACCAGCACGCGCTGTCCCAACAGCTGAGCCGCCCTGCACTACTGCGATTGAAGTTCAGAAAACTGGATGAAGCCGAGTGCCTGCTCGCCGAGGCCGGCATCGTGCCCCGCAGTACGGCGGGCAAACGCTACGAAATGTACTGCGCCCAGTTCTCGGCGGACGTGGTGGACGCGAACGGCCGCCCGCTGCCGGCCATCTGGCGCGCAGCGCACGGCGGTGCCATCGGCCTGCTGGCCGAGGGTGAGCAGGAGGCCGGCCAGGCGAAGCTGCTGGCGGAATTTCGCCGCATCCGCAAGCGCGGGCTTCAACAGGCCCACGAATGGCTGGCCGATCTGTGCTTTGAAGGCGAGATGGAACTGACCAGCGGCAATGCCGAGGTGGGCCGCAATCTGCTGGCGGTTGTAGTGCAGGCCGGTAGCGGCCACGACCTGTTGGATGCCACGGCGATGATTGCGCGGGAACTGCTGGACCAGCACGGCTGATGGCAGCCGCAGCAGCGACAGGCGTTGCTGCCGGGATGCAAGGCCCCTTCTAACCTCTTGCAATTATCAAAGGCTAATCGAGTGAGAAGTCAACTTGCACTTCGCCAACGTCCACCTGCAGATCGCGATCTATGAGATCTGCCGCCTCGACGCGAAACGCCTCCGACCTAGACGGAGACACCAGCTTAATCAAGCAATTCAGATTCACTCTCTTTGCAGCGTGCATCGAACCGCCGGACACACGCATTGACGTGCGGTCAAATCGGTCAAAAAGGTGTACCGTTATCGATGCATCGACACCGATCACGCAATGCAGCATGCACTGAACTACGCACTCTCCTGCTTCCCGACTCACTATTTCTAAGTCGCCGTCGCGCAGGTATTCGAGCGAAACGTCCTGCAAACTCACGCTGGTCACAGTTAGGTCTACTGGCCAAGAGCCATTGCCATCCGCTTCCACGCTAAGCCTTGCAACATCGTCCGCTATTAGCTCCTTTAGCTCCCCAGTGCTTGCGCGGAGCGAAGCAGCTAGGGCTGCTAGGAAGACTGGATCAGCCTCTTGGGTGGCCGCAAGAGCCTCTGCCACCTCGACGCCGTGATGAAGGCGGGAACTAGTCTCCGAGTACGTGATCCACCCCTTATCCTCGGACAAGAGCAGGACATCAGTAGAGTTCGTCTCTGACCACCTTTCTAGTGCATTCAGTGCAAAGGCGTCGGGGAACTCATGCTTTTTCTTATCTTCAAATGGAGGACGACGCTCAAAATACATGTCTTGCACTTGAGCAAGATCGACAAGCGTGGAAGATTCGAGAATTTCAGCCCCAATTGACTGCAGGTAATCCTCTACCATTGAAGAACTGAAGTCAGTGAGATCCATACCCTCAACAGA
>NZ_JASGBV010000045.1:0-23202 GCF_030053245.1 Stenotrophomonas sp. RS-48 | reverse complement strand
TGCCGCAGCGCGCGCTCGCTGCGGCCAGTGCCGCCCCGCGCCTGGCCGGCGCACCGGCCGTGCTGACCGATACCCGCCTGGAACTGGCCATCGGCGAATCGCTGGCCAACTTCACCGGTCGCACCCGGCCGGCGATCACCGTCAACGGCTCACTGCCGGCACCGATCCTGCGCTGGCGCGAGGGCCAGACCGTGGATCTGTTCGTACGCAATACGCTGGACCGCCACCCGACCTCGATCCACTGGCATGGCATCCTGCTGCCGGCCAACATGGACGGCGTCCCGGGCCTGAGCTTCAACGGCATCGGTCCCGGCGAGACCTACCACTACCACTTCCAGCTCAAGCAGTCGGGCACGTACTGGTATCACAGCCATTCGATGTTCCAGGAGCAGGCCGGCCTGTATGGCGCACTGATCATCGACCCGGCCGAGCCGGCCCCGTACCGGCACGACCGCGAGCACGTGATCATGCTGTCGGACTGGACCGACATGGACCCGGGTGCACTGTTCCGGCGCATGAAGAAGCTCGCCGAGCACGACAACTACTACAAGCGCACCCTGCCCGACTTCGTGCGCGATGTGCGCCGCGATGGCTGGTCCGCGGCGCTGTCCGACCGCGGCATGTGGGGACGGATGCGGATGACACCCACCGACATCTCCGACATCAACGCGCATACGTACACCTACCTGATGAACGGCACCGCGCCGGCCGGCAACTGGACCGGGCTGTTCCGCACTGGCGAGAAGGTGCTGCTGCGCTTCATCAACGGCGCCTCGATGACCTACTTCGACGTGCGCATTCCCGGCCTGAAGATGACCGTGGTCGCTGCCGATGGCCAGTACATCCATCCGGTCAGCATCGATGAGTTCCGCATCGCCCCCGCCGAGACCTACGACGTGCTGGTCGAACCCAGCGGGCAGGATGCGTTCACCATCTTCTGCCAGGACATGGGCCGCACCGGCTACGCGGCCGGCACCCTGGCCGTGCGCCACGGCCTGCAGGCGCCGGTTCCCGCCCGCGACCCGCGCCCGCTGCTGACGATGAGCGATATGGGTCACGACATGGGCGGCGGTCACGGCGGTCATGACATGGCCGCGATGAAAGGCATGGAAGGCGGCTGCGGCGCCAGCATGGGGCACGGCGCGCATGGCGGCGCGACGACCACCGGCAAGGCACCGCAGCACCCGGCCAGCGAACGCAACAATCCGCTGGTGGACATGCAGAGCTCGGCCACCGATCCCAAGCTGGACGATCCCGGCATCGGCCTGCGCGACAACGGCCGCCAGGTGCTGACCTACGGCGCGATGCGCAGCCTGTTCCAGGACCCCGATGGCCGCGAGCCCAGCCGTGAGATCGAGCTGCACCTGACCGGCCACATGGAGAAGTTCTCCTGGTCGTTCGACGGCATTCCATTCGCCAGCGCCGAGCCACTGCGGCTGAACTACGGCGAGCGCATGCGCATCGTGCTGGTCAACGACACGATGATGCAGCATCCGATCCACCTGCATGGCGTCTGGAGCGATGTGGAGGACGCGCAGGGCAACTTCCAGTTGCGCAAGCACACGGTGGACATGCCGCCGGGCACCCGCCGCAGCTACCGCGTGCGCGCCGATGCGCTCGGCCGCTGGGCCTATCACTGCCACCTGCTCTACCACATGGAAGCGGGGATGATGCGCGAAGTGAGGATCGAAGAATGAAGCGCTCCCTTTTCTCCCCCAGCCTGCTGGCAATGGCCCTGACCGTCGCACTGCCTGCTTTCGCACAGTCGCACGCGGGCCATGACATGCCCACGCCCGCACCGGCACCGGCGCCGAAGACCAAGCAGCCCACTGCCGAAGACGCGGTTGATCACTCGAAGATGAATCACTCGAAGATGGATCATTCGACGATGGATCACTCGCAGATGGATCACGCGGCGATGGGTCACGGCACGTCCGCGCCGACCGAGCCGCGCGAGCCGATTCCAGTGCCCACCGACGCCGATCGTGCCGCCGCGTTCCCGCCCATCGCCCATGGCGCGATGGAGCATGCGCCGGAGATCAACAGCCTGCTGCTGATCGACCGCCTGGAGCATTGGGACGGCAAAAACAGCAACGGCCAGGCCTGGGAGGCCACCGGCTGGATCGGCGGCAACATCAACCGCCTGTGGCTGCGCACCGATGGCGAGCGCAGTGAGGGCCGCACCGAATCCTCGGCGGTGGAAGCACTGTACGGGCGCAGCGTGTCGCCCTGGTGGGATGTGCTGGTGGGTGTCCGCCAGGACTTCCGCCCCGCCGATTCCCGAACCTGGGCGGCCATCGGCATCCAGGGCCTGGCGCCGTACAAGTTCGAGAGTTCGGCCACGCTCTATGCCGGCTCCGGCGGACAGCTGCTGGCCAAGGCCGAAGTGGAGTACGACGTGCTGCTGACCAACCGGCTGATCCTGCAGCCGCTGGTGGAGGCCACCGTGGCCAGCAAGGACGAACCGGAGTACGGCATCGGGCGCGGCCTGAACAAGGTCGAGGCCGGACTGCGCCTGCGCTACGAGTTCAGCCGCCGCTTCGCGCCTTACATCGGTATCACCCATGAGCGCAGTTTCGGCGATACCGCCGACTATGCCGGCGACCACGCGCGCGACACGCGCTGGGTAGCGGGCGTGCGCATGTGGTTCTAGTCGGCACAATGCGTGCAGCAGCCGGCCCCGGTTCAGACCGGGGCCGGCTACACTGCGGCACGTTCTTTCGCAGCTTGCATCATGGCCTTGCAGATCCGCCGCGCCACCTTCGCCGACGCTGAAGCGCTGTCAGCGATCGCCATTGCCACCTACACCGAAACCTGGGGCGATTCCTATCCGCCGCAGGATCTGCATGCGTTCCTGCATGCGCACTACAGCACGCAGCCGCAGCGCATCGAGCTGTCCGATCCACGCAGCGCGGTCTGGCTGCTGCTCGATGGCGATACGGTGGTTGGCTATCTGGCCGCAGGAGCCAACACCCTGCCGCATGTCGACGCCCACGACGGCGACATCGAACTCAAGCGCCTGTATGTGCTGGCGGCGTACCAGAACGGCGGCCACGGGGCGCGCCTGATGGAGGCGTTCCTGCATTGGCTGGATACGCCGCAGCGCCGCACCCTGTGGGTCGGCGTCTGGGAGGAGAACCTCGGCGCACAGCGCTTCTACGCGCGCTACGGTTGCAGCAAGGCCGGCGAATACGACTTCATCGTCGGCGACAGCCGCGATCGCGAGTTCATCCTGCGCCGGGCCTGACGCCCCCGGGATCGCCGCTGCCCCGTGGGCCTGTCAGAAATCGAACAGGTCGGACAGGAAGCTTTCCTTCTTCTTATTCTTGTAGCCGTAACCGTGCTGGCCACGGTTTTCGTCGTGACGCTGGCCAAGGTGGCGGGTATCGCGGTGCATCACCGGCGGTGGCACTGCCGCCGGTTGTGCCTGTGCTGGCGGCGGTGGCGGCACCGCCGCACCAGCATTGGCGCGCTCGATGATCTTGTCCAGTTCGCCACGATCCAGCCACACGCCGCGGCAATTCGGGCAGTAGTCGATCTCGATGCCATGGCGCTCGGCCATCTGCAGGGTCTGGGTCTTGCACACGGGGCACAGCATCGGCATCGCTCCTGTCAGGTCTGATCTGGACTCTACCTGCTCTGCGATGACTGTCCGGCAACGCATGACCGATGGCAGGGGGACTTCCGGCGCGTGCCCTGCATCGCGCCGCATCGCACACTGCGGTCTGGTCCCGCATGGAATGCGCTGATGAGTGTCCTGTCCCGCCTGCCGACTGCCGCCCGGATCCTGCTGGTCCTGCTGGGAACGGGCCTGGGGCTGAACGTACGTGACATCGCGGCGGCGCTGGGGCGGCCCATCCCCGGCCTGCCGATCCCCTATGGCGGCAGCCTGCTCGACAACGCCCTGGCGGTGCTGGTGGCCGTGCTGCTGGCCCTGCTGCTGCGTCCGCGCCACATGGGGTTGGCCGAAAGCCTCGGCCTGCGCGGCAACGGAATGCGCGGACCGCTATGGGTGCTGCTGGCCAGCCTGCCCTGCTGGGTGGGTCTGGCCGTGCTCGGCCGACCCAACACGGCGCTGACCGCCCTCGATGCGACGATGCTGGCCGTTCTGTTCCCGCTGGCCGAAGAGATTCTGTTCCGCGGCCTGGGCTTCATTCTGCTGGTGAAGATCGTGCGCGGCCCGTGGCCCTTGCTCGCACTGCCGCAGGCCCTGTTGTTCGGCATGGTGCACTGGCTTGGATTCGGCGGTTTCGATGGCGGTGGGGTGGCGCTGTTCGTCGGCGCAGTGATCGCCTTGGGGGGCTTCGTCTTCGCCTGGCTGGACCGCCTGGATGGCAACACCCTGTGGTGCGGCCTGGTGCTGCATGTGTCGATGAACCTGGCCTGGAACGTGTTCAGCCTGGACGACGCCGTGGCGCTGGGTTGGCAGGCCACGAGCCTGCGCATCGGCACGGCTCTGCTGGCGGTCGCGGTCCTGGCCTGGGACATGCGCCGGCGCCGCCGCCTGTAACATCCACGTGGCTTGCCGTGCACGCCGGGATCACTACCGGATTGCGCATACTTGCGCGCCTTTTCACCGTCGCTGTCCGGAGTTGTCGCGTCATGTTGCTGTCCAAGCGCCACGTTGAACCGCGCGTCCTGCTGATCGAGGACGCGGAGGAGACCCGCGAACTGAGCCGCATGGCGCTGGAAAGCCAGGCCTGCCACGTGGTGGGGGTGAGCTCTGCCGAAGCGGCACTGGGCCTGCTGGCCGCCGGCGAGCGCTTCGACCTGCTGTTCACCGACGTCAATCTGGGCCCGATCAGCGGCATTGAAGCCGCCAACCGGGTCCGCGGCCTGCATCCCCAGCTGCCGATCCTGGTGACATCGGGCATGGACCAGCACGCCGTCCTGCCGCAGCTGCGCGACGGCATCCATTTCCTGCCCAAGCCGTACAACATGAGCGAGCTGCTCGATGCGATCCGCCTGTGCTTCCGCCACGCGGATGTGGGCGTATTGACCGGGCCGGATGCACAGGCGGCGTGAAGCATCCATCCACGCCCTGCGTGGATGACCTCCGCCGTCAACCGCTGCTGTACGGCCCGGTGCCCGGGAACACCCTCAGCAGCGCGCGCGTGATCACGTCCGGGTAGACCGTGAAGTGGTCCTCGTCATCGATCACCATGTTCTCCACCTTCAACGAACGCCCGCTGCTGCGCAGCTGCTCGGCGAATTCGGCGTTGTCGCGCAGCATGTCGTTGCGGGTGAAATAACGCGGCTCGGGCTTGACCGTTTCAAAGCTGCCTACCGACAGCACCACCGTGGTCGGCTGCGTCGGCGCCTTGGCCTCCGCCTGCATGCGCGGCACGCGATGATCATCGAACCACAGCGACGGACTGGACAGGATGTAGCTACGGAACATGTCCGGGCGCGTGGTCAGCACATAGGCACCGAACAGGCCACCATAGGAATGGCCTGCATAGGCGCGCCGCGCCGGATCGGTGCGGTAGCGCGCATCGATCATCGGCAGCACCTGCTCGGCAAGAAAGTCGCGATAGTGCGCGGCACCGCCGTAGCTGACCTTATCACTGTATTCCCGCGGATTGGTACGTACCGGGTCGCTGGGCGTGTAGTCGCGCGAGCGGCTCTGCCTGGAGGTCAGCCCCTCCTGCGGCGGCAGCCCGACCAGGATGAAGTTTTCGATGTTGACGCCCTGCTGCCCCACCATGTGTCGCACGCTGCGCACCAGCGGGAAGCTGTACAGCGCGTCGGTCACGTACAGCACCGGATAGCGCTTTTCCGGATGTGCGGCGTAGTCGGCCGGCAACGCCACCCACACCGGGTAATCGCGGCCGACCGGATCGTGCACGCGCAGCGCCTCGGTATCCGGCAGCACCACACCCGGCGCGATGGTAGACGCGCTTTGCTTTGCCTCACTCTGCGCCGCCGGTGGCGCCACCGACATCGCACAGCCACTTACGGCCAGACAGGCCGCCACACTCCATCCACGCACACGCTTCATCATACACACTCCCGTTACGGGCGCCGCTGCCGCATTCTTGCATGCGGTGCACGCCGGTGCCAGTGCGGTCAGGGCGAAGCTGGCGGCGCGGGGAACAGCGTGCGCAGCGCCTGCAATGCGGCCGGGTGATAGATCGTGGCGTGGGTTTCCTCTGGCAGCGGCAGGTACTTCACCAGCGGCGACGGCGACGCCTGTTGCAGCAACGTAGCCAGCTGCGCCGCGGAACTGGCCAGTTCCGGTTGCCCACTGCTGGCCAGGAATACGCGTGGCTTTGCCTGCGTCACCGCCGGCAGCTGCGTGGCTGCGCCGGCCAGCAAGGTGCCACGGTTCCACCACAGGCTGGGATCGAGCGCGATGTAGCTGTCGAACAGCGTCGGTTCCTGCAGCAATGTTTCAACCACGAACAGGCCGGCCAACGATTCGCCGATCAACGCACGCTCGTCGGTGGTCGGGTAGCGCTGGCGCACCTGCGGCATCAGTTCATCGCGCAGGAAGGTGCGGTAGGCCGCCGAACCGCCGATGCGCGGCGCGATCTTCTGGTCCTGCGGGTCCTTGCTGGGGCCGGTCATGTCGCGGCGGCGCTCGGTGTTCTCGATGCCAACCAGCAGGAACGGGCGCATGCTGCCGTTACCGGTCAGCACCTGCACCAGCCCCGCCACATGCAGGAAGTCCTCGCCGATGCCGCCGTCGGGCATGTAGAGCACCGGCAGCGGTGCCTTCGGATCCAGGCCCCACGGCTGCGGGCGGTAGACATTGATGCGGCGGGTCTCGCCCAGCGCCTTCGATTGCACGGTGAAGGTCTCGCCGATGACGAGCGGCGCGGCCGGCGTTGTCTGCGCGGACGGCGCCGGTTCGGCGGCCATCAACGGCGTAGCGGAGACGGCGGACAACAACAGCGACAGCACGATGAGGCGCATGGGGGAACCCGTCCTGGGAAAGAGGCCGAGCATAGCGCGAGGTCGCTGTAGATCCACGCCAAGCGTGGATGGATCACTGTAGAGCCGAGCCCACGCTCGGCTTGGCCTTGACGCGAACTGCAGCCGAGCATGGCTCGGCTCTACAACACATCGCTCTGGCGCGGACGCCAACATCTCGGTCGTCGCAAATGCACCGATTTTCGAGGGTACGACTCGCAGGCCTTGCCACCGCTGCAGGCGAAAGTCACGCCCATTTTCCACGCGACACATCACGGCATGGTCGCCGCCACCCGCTGTTCTCGACAACTTCCAACGCGATAAACCGGGCGTAAGCATCAACACGTCGCGTACTGTCGCTTGCCGCATCAGATGCGCCTGCGCCACCATCGTCGCGCGCCTTGGTTCCGCATTTCTCTTCGGAGAATCCTCATTGAAATCCAAGCGCGTGCGTAAACACCATGCAGCGCCACCGACAACGGGTGGCACCGGGCCTGCAAGCCCGTGATGACATTCACGCTGTTGTTTGCGCTCACCGGCCGACGCTGTCTTTGGATGGTGCCGGCGGGTGATCCGTCGGCCGTTATGGCGGGCGGTGCGTGGGGGTTTTCGGACCCGCCGGTTACTGCGTGATGTCATTCCGGCTTGCAGCCACGCATCGCCTGCCACCCGTCCTGCGCGGTGGCATTCCCACCCCAGCGCCGAGGAAGCCGACATGAACCAGCGTCCGCCGTATGCTTCAGATACCGCCAGCGTCAACGATGACGATGACAACCCATCGCCCGAACTGAGCACCTTCCTGGGCTGCCTGAAACGCATCCGCGCGGGTGAAGGTGCCGATGGTCTGCCCTGGCCTGAGGCCGACGTTTCCCCGGGGCGTGGGGTTGCCCTGTCGCGGGTGGAACGGGCTGCCATCGGCATGCTGACCGTGGCGGAAATGCTGCACGCCGCCGACCGCTGCCGGGAAATGGCCACGCCGGACCGGCATCTGGACGCCGGGGTGGTGGAAGGGCTGTTCTTCGCTTGCCGCAGCCTGGCGGAACTGGTGTGCCGGGATGTGCGGGCCGAGTAGCCCGCTGCTGCAAAGCGGTCCATACTCGGGCCGGACCGGTCCATCGTCATGTTCAAACCTACAAGGAGGTACGCATGTTGAATGCAATGATCGTCGTCGCACTGGCCGCAGGCCCAACCGCATCCGCTCCGTATGGCGACTGCCTGCTCGCTAACCTCCAGCCCGGGCTGTCCGACCTTGCGGTGCAACTGGTGCAGCAGGCCTGCGCCGCGAAACATCCCGACAGCTTCGCTGCATCAGCTGAACTGGAGCGCAGATACAGCATCCAACGGCTGGCGCAGTTCGATGCGGATCGTGCCACGGCGGAGCGGGCCGCGAACGCCGCCGCCCGCGCTGCGAATGTGGCTGCCACCGTGGCGGCGGAACGCGAGGCAGCAGAGGCCGAGGCTGCGACGGCGAAGTAGCCTCCACAGGAGGTGGGGAACGCACCCATTGATCGCTGTCCAAGGAAAGGAATTCCCATGCAGATGACGTCGCTTGCTTTCGGCATCGCGCTGTTGACGAGTGTGTCTGTCGGCCCGGCACTGGCCGTTGCCGAGGCCACACCCGTGAAGGCGCGCACCACCGTGGAATCGCGGACGACCTGGCCAGCAGGCTCCGTCGAGGCCGCGTCCATTCTGGCGTGGGTCAAGGCACGGTCTCCCGGATACGCGCCCGTCACCTCTGGGGGAGAGATTTCGATTGTCCGCAGGCAGATTGAGCCGCAGCCGCTGACTCGAACATCCAGCGGCTCAACTGTGGAGCTGCCCGCCTCAGGGCGGCAGGGCGAGGCGATCACGATCACGAATCGCCAGGCAGATGGCTCCATCGAAACCTGGGCCCATACAGGGATCGACAGCGGGTGGATGCTGGTTGAGTATCACTTCAAGCGCGGCTTCAGCCCCGAGAGCATGAACTAGTCCAGTTCCGCTTTGCACTCCTGTATGGCCCTGGAATGCTCCGCGATCTGCGTCGGATTTTCGTCCAGCATCTCCGCTCCATGCCGCACATGCATCAAAACAGGCCGCCGCAGCGTTGACTGCGCGGTGCTAGGATTCAAGCCACCAGTCCAGGGTCCAACCGTATGAGCAGCTTCAGCTTCTGGCATTGGATGATCGTGCTTGCGGCCGTGCTGATCCCGGCCGGGATCGCCGCTGTCCTTGCCTATGTGCTGTTCCGAAGCCAGAAAGTGAAGTCGTGAGCGACACGCAATCGTCAGCCCCATGCAACGTCTGCGCGCAGCCGCAGAATGGGGCGCAGATGGAGAATGAAGCGCGTTGCCCTTGGCCTTGAGGCGGAGGACGATCCAAAGAAAAGGCGCCCCGAAGGACGCCTAAGTCTCTGAGTGCAATGGTGGGCCGTGTAGGATTCGAACCTACGACCAAAAGATTAAAAGTCTTCTGCTCTACCGACTGAGCTAACGGCCCGGTGCACTGCCCCAGCCGCGTGGCGGGGGTGGGCATTCTACCCCACTTTGCCACGCGACGCGAAACCCCATACCCGCAGCCCGGGCAATCAAGCGCCCGGGCAGCCGGCTTGAACCGGCTTAAACCTTCCGCCCACACCGCGCATCCCATCCCTGATCCCCACTGGAGAGCCTGGATGCGCCGCTGCCTGCCCCTGATCGCCGCACTGCTGTTGCCCGGCGCCGCGCTGGCAGCGGCGTCCCCGGTGCGTAGCGACGACATCGCCCGCTTCTGGGCCACCTACGATGCGGTGCGCGCCGAACCCGATGCCGAGCGCCGGGTGGCGCTCGTGCAGCAGCACTACGTCGACCCGGGCAGTCCCGGCCTGCATGCGCTGATGCAGGTCCGCAATTACACCGCGCGCGAGTATGCCGATGCCATGCGCGCGTGGCCGCGGTTCTGGAACTCGGTAAGGCCACTGACAACCAACGCCCGCAGTGCCAGCGCGACGCTGGAACAGGATCTCATGGCCTTCCGCACGCTCTACCCCGCCCTGCGCCCAGCCACGATCACCTATGCGGTGGGCGTGCTGCGTACCGGTGGTACCACGCTGGGCGACCAGGTGCTGATCGGTGCGGAGATGGCACTGGGCGACGAGCGCGTGGATGTCAGCGAACTGCCGGAGCCGATGCGCAGCCGCCTGCGCATCTTCTATGACAGCCGCCCCGGCGCGAACAACGCGCAGAACAACCTGCATGAGTATGTGCACACCCAGCAACGCGAGACCACCGGCAATCTGGCGCAGTACGCGGTACGCGAGGGTGTGGCCGAGTACATCGCCGAGCGCATCAGCGGCAAGCGCCCTGCCCTGCCGCTCTATGACTACGGCCCGTTGCACGAAGCGGAGATACGCACCCGGTTCATCGCCGAGATGGACGGCGATGACCTGAACAACTGGCTGTACAACAGTGCCCGCAATCCGTTCGGCGTGAGCGACGTGGGCTACTACGCCGGTTATCGCATCGCGCAGGAGTACATGCGCCGGCAGGCCGATGAGAAGGCGGGGATCGCGCGGATGATCGAGCTGGACTACGCCGATCCCAAGGCGGTGCGGGCCTTCATCGAAGCTTCCGGTTGGTTGCAGCAGCGGTAGCGCCGGGCCATGCCCGGCGCACAGTGCCAACCAAGGTTGGCACCCACCATTGGGGCATCAGCCCCCATCACCTCAGGCGTACAGCGTCGGGTCGGCCACGCCGGCGTCGGCGAAGCCCTGTGCACGCAGGCGGCAGGCATCGCAGTGGCCGCACGCGGCACCGTTGGCATCGGCGTTGTAGCAGGACACGGTCAGGCCGAAGTCCACGCCCAGGCGCACGCCCTCGCTGACGATCTGGCCCTTGCTCAGGAACTGCAGCGGCGCGTGCACCTTGATGCCTGCGCCTTCCACGCCCGACTTCGTCGCCAGGTTGGCCAGGGTCTGGAAGGCGGCGATGAATTCGGGGCGGCAGTCCGGGTAGCCGGAGTAATCCACGGCATTGACGCCACAGAAGATGTCGTTGGCGCCCAGCACTTCGGCCCAGCCCAGGGCCAGCGACAGCATGATGGTGTTGCGTGCGGGCACGTAGGTGACCGGAATGCCGGCACCGCCGGCCTCGGGTACGTCGATGTCATCGGTCAGTGCCGATCCGCCGATGCTGCGCAGGTCCACATCCACGGTCTTGTGCGCGACCACGCCCTGGGCCTTGGCCACGCGTGCGGCGGCGTCCAGTTCGGAGGTATGACGCTGGCCATAGCGCACGCTCAGGGCATGCACGGCAAAGCCCTGTTCCTGGGCCATGGCGATGACGGCGGCTGAATCCATGCCGCCGGAGAGAAGCACGACTGCCTTCTTCATGGAAAATCTTCCGGTTGGGGGAGGAAAGCCAGCACGCTGTCCCGCGCCGGAGTTGCATTAGGAAACAATGGCGGCCTCAGCGGCCCGGCTCATCGTTCCACAGAATCTTGTGCAGCTGCATCTGGAAGCGTACCGGAAGCCGGTCTTCAACAATCCAGTCGGCCAGCTGGCGCGCGGTGATCTCCCCCTTGCTGGGCGAGAAGAACACCGTGCAACGCTTCACCAGCTCGTGCTCGGCCAGCAGGGCCTTGGCCCAGTCGTAGTCCTTGCGGCTGCAGATGACGAACTTGATCTGGTCGCGTGCGGTCAGCAGCGGCAGGTTCTCCCAGCGGTTGCGCGCCACCTCGGCCGAACCCGGGGTCTTGATGTCGACTACGCGTGATACGCGCGGGTCCACCGCGCTGACGTCCAGCGCACCGGACGTTTCCAGCGAGACGTCCAGGCCGGCGTCACACAGCTTCTGCAGCAGCACCAGGCAGCGCTTCTGCGCCAGCGGCTCGCCGCCGGTCACGCACACGTGACGCACGCCCTGGGCCAGCACTTCGGCAACGATGTCGTCGATATCCCACCAGGTGCCGCCGTGGAAGGCGTAGGCGGTGTCGCAGTACTGGCAGCGCAACGGGCAGCCGGTCAGCCGCACGAACACGGTCGGCCAGCCGGCGGTATCGGCTTCGCCCTGCAGCGAGGTGAAGATCTCGGTGATCTTCAGGCGCGGCAGGGGCGACTGCACGATGTCGCTGGGGGTGGCGACGGCGTTGGACGGGGTAACGGCGGTCATGGCGGGAACTTCTTTGTGGGACACGTGGCGGGTGGGCTACCGTGGCTGGTAACGAAAGCAGCCGAGCATGGCTAGGCTCTACAACAGCAACCGGACGGGCATGGCCCAGCCGGTGACGCGAGCCGCCGGGCATGGCCCGGCGCTACCGGATCCGGGTGGGTTGGCCGATCCGGAAACGAAAGCAGCCGAGCATGAGCTCGGCGCTACGGGACACGTATTGTACGCCCGGTCAGCGGATCTGCTGGCCCAGGCGGATCGACTGCAGGCGGTCCTGCGCGGTGCGCGCGGCGTCCGAGCCGGGGTACTGCGCCACGACGGTCTCCAGCGTCTGCTGGGCCTGATCGACCTTGCCCTCGCCATACTGCGAGAGGCCGACCTTGAGCAGGCCGCCCGCGGCCTTGTCATGGGTCGGATAGCGTGAGAGCAGTTCGCGGAACTGGGTCTCGGCCATCGGGAAATTGCGGGTGGCGTAGTAGCTTTCGCCCAGCCAGTACAGTGCATTCGGCGCGTACGCGCCGTTCGGATACAACTGCAGGAAGCTCAGGAACAGCTGCGCCGAATCATCGTACTTGCCGGCCTTGAGCGAATCGAAGGCGACGTTGTAGGCGGTGCGCTCGTCGCCCGTGGCGGCCAGACTGCCGGGATCGCCATGGATGGACGGCGGCCGCTCGGAAGTGGCCGCCGCTGCCGGTTTGGCCGGGGCCGGTGCGGCCTGCGGCGCGTTCGCCGGAACGGGGGGCAGGACCGGGGCATTGCCCCCTTCCAACCGGTTCAGGCGGCTGTCCAGGTCCAGGTACTGATCCTGGGCGGACTGCTTGAGCTGGGCGTTGTCGTGCTGCAACTGCTCGATCGAGGCCTGCAGGCTGGTCACCTGCTGCCGCAGCTGGTTGATCTGGTTCAACAGGTCCTGGTTGGCACTGTTGTTGTACATCTGCTGCTCGAGCGCGCCGACACGATCGGCCAGACTCTGTCGCTGTGCATGCGCCGGTGCGGCAGCCACGAGGGCTGCCGCAACGACCAGCATCAATGTGATGCCAATGCGCATGGATTACTGCGCGGTGTAGACGATTTCGACGCGACGGTTCTGCGACCAGCAGGACTCGTTCGACTCGGTGCAGACCGGACGCTCTTCACCGTAGGACACGACGGTCAGCTGCGAAGCCGAGCCACCGTTGGCCTGCAGCGCCGAGCTGACGCCGTTGCCACGACGCTCGCCCAGGGCCTGGTTGTACGCGCGCGAACCACGCTCGTCGGTGTGGCCCTGCAGGGTGATGCGCGAGGACGGGCGGTCACGCAGGTACTTGGCGTGGCAGGCCATGATGGCCTGGAATTCCGGCTTCACGTCTTCCTTGTCCAGGTCGAAGTAGACAACGCGCTGGCGCAGGCAGGCATCGGTATCCAGGTCGCCCGGGCCGTACAGGCCGGAGGTCGACGGACCGGTCGGGGTGGTGGTCGAGGTGCCGGTGTCAACCGGGGCTGCCGGCTCTTCCTTCACCTTCTTCGAGCAACCGGCCAGGACGGCCACAGACAGCAGGGAAACAAGCAGAACACGGGTGGACTTGTTCATGGCGATACCTTTGTGGCTCCTAGGCCGATGAGGGGTTCAAGACAGCGAAAATATTAACACTCTTTTAGCGCTGGGTACGGTATGGGGACCATGCCGGCTCGCGCACATCACCATCGGCCAGAACCAGGCGCTGGCGAACCCGCGCATCGGCCGAAACGGCATACAACACACCACGGCCACCTTCGCGGGCGGCGTACAGCACCATGCTTGCGTTGGGCGCAAAGCTCGGCGATTCATCCAGCGAACCCGGGGACAGGGTGCTCCAGCGCGGCGAGCCCAGCGAGCTGTCCATCATCGCGATCTTGTAGCTGTTGCCCGAGCCCTGGGCCACGGCGATCTTCTTGCCGTCATAGGACACCGAAGGCTTGGCGTTGTAGTTGCCCTGGAAGGTCACGCGCTCGGCGCTGCCGCCGCCGGCACCGACCTTGTAGACCTGCGGACGGCCGCCGCGGTCGGAGGTGAAGTACACCGCGCTGCCGTCCGGCGCCCAGGTCGGCTCCGTATCGATGGCGAAGTGGTTGGTCAGCTGGGTCAGCTGCTTGCTGCCCAGGTCCATCACGTAGATTTCCGGGTTGCCGGAGCGCGACAGGGTCAGGGCCAGCTTGCGGCCGTCCGGCGAGAACGCAGGCGCGCTGTTGATGCCGCGGAAGCTGGTGACCAGCTCACGGGCACCGGTGGCGATGTTCTGGATGTAGATGGCCGAGTTGCCGCGCTCGAAGCTGACGTAGGCCAGCTTGCCACCATCCGGGCTCCACGACGGCGACAGCAGCGGCTCGGCCGAACGCACAATGGTCTGCGGGTTGTAGCCATCGGAGTCGGCCACCATCAGCGCATAGCGCATGGCGTCGCCCTTGCCGCTGGCGGTCACGTAGGCGATGCGCGTCCAGAAGGCACCCCGGACACCAGTGATCTTCTCGTAGATGGCATCGGCCATCTGGTGGGCGACGTCGCGCATGGCATTGCCGCGGGCGGTCATCGCCAGGCCGAGCAGGCGCTCGCCCTTCGGCACGTCGAACAGTTCGTACTCGACACGGTAGGCACCGGCACCGGCATCCAGCACGCGGCCGACCACGATGTAGTTCTGCTTCAGCGCGCGCCAGGTGGCGAACTGGATCTCGCCGCCACGGACGGGCTTTTCCACGATCTGCGCTTCGGGCAGGGTGCGGAACTGGCCCGAACGTTCCAGGTCGGCGCGGACCACACCGGCGACATCGGTCTGCGGTGCGGCCGACGAGCCCTGGTAGGGCATCGGCACGATGGTGATCGGCAGCGCGGACGCGTTGCCGCCGATGATGTCGATATCCAGTCCCCTCTGCTGCGCGACGGCAGCGAAGGGCAGCAACAGGGCCGCAAACACGGCAAGCCAACGAGGCATCTTCTTCATGGAGCGCTCAATAGGGGGAAACCGGAACGAGGGATAGCAAAGCGGCGGTGAACCGCTTCGCAATCATGAACCAAGGGTACGTGAATTCCGGGTCAGTTCCAGCCCGTCCTCTCACGCCCCATTAACGTATCGGTCGGCTGCCGCGCGACGGGGCGACCCGCAGGCCGGCCCGCGCGGCCGATCAATCCTGCGCGGTGAAGGTCAGGTTGAGCGTGCGCGCAAACACCGATTCGAATCCGCGATAGGGCAACGGCTGCGCATTGAGCACTGCGGCCTCGATCGAACGCCTGCCGGCTTCGTCATAGGGGCAGTTGGCGCCCACCTTGGCCTGAAGCACCTGCCCCCCCGGAATCTGGGTGATGGTGATCTGGCAGCGCTGGCCCAGCGGCACACTGTCTGGACGCGTCCAGGCGCTGCGAACCTTGGCCTGGATCGCGGCAGCGTACTTCGCCGACAGATCATCGCTGTTGCCACCGCCCCCAGCGGCCGGCTGTGCCGCGCCGGTGTTGCCGGCCGGCGCGCTGCCGGCGGCGTTGCGTGCGGCGGCGACCTGGCGCAGCTTCTGCTCGGCCAGCTTGGCTTCCTTCTCCGCCTGTTCGCGCCTGGCACGGATCTCGGCGATCTTCTTCTGCCGTTCGGCCTCGGCCTGGTCGGCGGCCTGCCGCTCCTGCTCGGCACGCTTCTTCTTGGCGTCTTCTTCCTGCTGCTTGGCCAGGCGCAGCTTCTGCTCGGCTTCTTCCTGGCGCTTGCGCTCGGTCAGGTCGATCTGCTCCTGGCGGCGCTTGGCTTCCTGTTCCTGCCGGGCCTTCTCCTGCGAGATGGCCAGTGCGCTCACCGCCTCCTGGTCCTGCGTATCGGGCTGGGCGACACGCTCCTGCGCCTGTTGCTGCTGCGGCGTGGGAGCATCCTGCGGACGTGGCTCGGGAATCGGCTGCGGCGGTGGAATGGTGTCCTCGGGCACCGGAATCGGCTCGGCAACCGGCGGCGGCAGATCTTCCAGCTTCTCCGACTGGCGCAGGGCCTGGCGCGCAGCGGCCGCCTCCGACGCGGACAGCGCCAGGCTGGCCTCGACCGAGGGATCACCGGCAGCGGCATCGGTATTGCGCGTGGGCGACCACAGCCACGCCAGGATGAACACCAGCGCGACCAGCAGGTGCACCAGCACGGCCAGCGCCAGGGGCAGGCCCCAGCCCGGTTCCTGCTGTCGCGGAGGCGGCAGGGTCTCAGCGTGCATCGGTGGCCAGGCCTACCTTGTCCACTTTCGCGCGCTTGATCACGTCCATCGCCGCGATGACCTTCTCATAGGCCACGGCACGGTCGGCGGCGACGATCACGCGCAGGCCCTTGTCCTGTGCGGCGATGCCGGCCAGGCGCCCTTCCAGCTCCTCGGCAGACACGGCCGTGGGCTCCTTGGCGTCGGGCAGCTTCAGGCTCAGCTGGCCGTCCTGGCGCACCGAAACGATCACCGGATCCTGCTTGCTCTCCAGCGCCTTGGCATTGGAGTTCGGCAGGTCCACGTCAAAACTCAGGGTGAGCAGCGGCGCGGTGACCATGAAGATGATCAACAGCACCAGCATGACGTCGATATAGGGAACGACGTTGATTTCCGATTTCAGCTTGCGGCGCTTGCGGCGACCGATGGCAGCGGACATGGCTTGGACTCCCGGGTCAGGCGCTTACTCGTCGCCAGCGCTCTGGCGCTGCAGGATGGAGCTGAACTCGTCGGCGAAGGTCTCGAAACGGACCGACATGCGCTCCACACGGGTGGTGAAGCGGTTGTAGGCCCACACCGCCGGGATCGCCACGAACAGGCCGATGGCGGTGGCGAACAGCGCTTCGGAGATGCCCGGGGCGACCGAGGCGATGCCGGCCTGGGCGCCGCTGCTGATCATGTCGTGCATGGTCACCATGATGCCGAACACGGTGCCGACCAGGCCCACGTAAGGCGCGGTCGAGCCGATGTTGGCCAGCAGTTCCAGATTGCGCTCGAGCTGGTCGACTTCGCGGGTGTAGGTGGTGCGCATCGCACGTTGCGCGCCTTCCAGCTGCGCACGGCCATCCAGCCGGCGCTTGTCGCGCAGGCGGGTGAACTCGCGGAAGCCCGCCTCGAAGATCGCCTCCAGGCCGCCCACGTTGCGGCTGCGGTCGGTGGCCGAGCTGTACAGCTTGCCCAGGTCGGCGCCGGACCAGAAGCGGTTCTCGAACTCGTCCGCCTCGCGGGTGGCCTGCTTGAACACGCGGGCCTTGCGGAAAATGATCACCCAGCTGACGAACGAGCCAACCAGCAGCAGCAGCACGATGATCTTCACCGGCAGGCTGGCCTTGGCCATCAGTTCGAGGTAGTTGATGCCGCCGCCGGTGGTGGCCTGGGCAAGGGTCTGGGTCGCGGCGTTGCTGACGTCAGCCGGCAGTGCCTCGGTGACCGTGGCCTGCAGGGCCAGGAGCGTTGCGATCATCCGTTGTTCCTCAGTGTTCGGATTCGGGGTGGAGGTAGGGTTGCAGCACAGCAAGAACGGCGTCGTCCATGCCACGCGGGCGGAAACTGGCCGCGTCCAGTGCGGCGATGCGGACCTGCGCCGACAGCAGCAGTTCGCCGTCGCGCTCGATCCGCTGATCGAAGACCATGCTGGCCTTCTTCAGCTGGACCAGCGTGGCACTCACCTGCAGGAGGTCATCCAGCCGCGCCGGCCGGATGAAGTCCATCTGCATGGCACGTACCGCGAAGACCATGCCGTGTTCGCTGCGCATGCGCTCCTGGCCATAGCCCAGCGCGCGCATCCATTCGGTCCGGGCCCGTTCCATGAAGGCCACGTAGCGGGCGTGGTAGACCACCCCGCCTGCGTCCGTATCTTCCCAGTAAATGCGTGTCGGCCAACTGAATAGTGGCTCAACCGACATCGGGAACCTCCGCGAACAGGTCCTGCGGCGGGTTCTTCGGCTTCAGGCCCATGTGCCGGTACGCCTTGTGGGTGGCCATGCGGCCGCGCGCGGTGCGCACCAGGAAGCCCTGCTGGATCAGGTAGGGTTCGACCACGTCTTCCAGCGTGCCGCGCTCTTCGGACAGCGCGGCGGCCAGCGATTCGATGCCGACCGGGCCGCCGTCGAAGTAGTCCACCAGGGTCCTGAGCAGGCGCCGGTCGAGCTCGTCGAAACCCTCCGGGTCGACCTTGAGCATCTGCATGGCCGCCTGGGCGACCGCCACGTCGATATGGCCACCCGCCTTCACCTGGGCGTAGTCGCGCACCCGCCGCAGCAGGCGGTTGGCGATGCGCGGGGTGCCACGCGCACGGCGCGCGATCTCCCCTGCGCCATCGGCGGTGCAGTCGATGCCCAGGATGGTGGCCGAGCGGCGTACGATCCGGGTCAACTCCTCGACACTGTAGAACTCCAGCCGCTGGACGATGCCGAAGCGGTCGCGCAGCGGCGCGGTCAGCAGGCCGGCGCGGGTGGTGGCCCCGATCAGCGTGAACGGTGGCAGGTCGATCTTGATCGAGCGGGCCGCAGGGCCCTCGCCGATCATGATGTCGATCTGGAAATCCTCCATCGCCGGGTACAGCACTTCCTCGACCACCGGCGACAGGCGGTGGATCTCGTCCACGAACAGTACGTCGTGTGGCTGCAGGTTGGTCAACAGGGCGGCCAGATCACCGGCCTTTTCGATCACCGGACCGGATGTCACCCGCAGCGCCACCCCCAGTTCGTTGGCGATGACGTGGCTGAGTGTGGTCTTGCCCAGCCCCGGCGGACCGAAGATCAGCACATGGTCGAGCGCGTCGCCGCGGGCCTTGGCCGCTTCGATGTAGATCTCCAGCTGCTCGCGCACCGGCGCCTGGCCCAGGTAATCGGCCAGTCGCTTGGGGCGGATGCTGGCGTCGGCGGCGTCATCCTCGCGGGTGGCGCCGGCGCCGATGATGCGGTCGTCGGTCATGTGCTGATTATGCGGCAAAAGCGCGGGTTTCGGCCGGGCTGCGCCCGGCGCCCGCAGAAGCAACGGCAACATCCAGAGCAACAGCCGAAGCGGACGTCCTGGCAGATGGCGGGGTGGGTCCGGTTCCTGGTGGGTGTCGACCTGGGTCGACACAGTAGATCCACGCCATGCGTGAATGGGAGTGTGGATGACTCACGACATGGGGTCGGAGCCCATTCCTGCGGAAAAGGGCTCCGACCCCGGCAGTCAGATCTCGACCTGTGCGCCCAACTCAACCAGACGGTTGCCCGGAATCCGGAAGAAGCCCGTGGCCGGCGCAGCATTGCGATGCATCAGTGCGAACAGCTTGTCGCGCCAGATCGGCATGCCGCGGTTGGCGGTGGCGACGATGGTCTCGCGGCTGGCGAAGAAGGTGGTGTCCATCGGATCGAAATAGATCCCGCCGTGGTCGCAGGAGCGCATCAACGCCAACGGTACGTCCGGCGTCTCCATGAAACCGAAGCGGACATAGACCCGGTAGAACTCGTCGCCCACCGATTCGATCTTCAGCCGCTGCCCCTCCATCGCATAGGGAATGGGCAGGGTTTCCACATGCAGGAAGACGTTGCGCTCGTGCAGCACCTTGTTGTGCTTGAGGTTGTGCATCAGTGCATGCGGAGCCACGGTCGGGTCAGCGGTGAGGAACACCGCGGTACCCGGCACGCGCACCGGCGGCGCCAGCATCAGGCCCGGCAGGAAGGTGTCGATGCGGATGCCGTCCTTGCGGATCTCGTCGCGCAGCAGCTCTCGGCCACGGCGCCAGGTGCGCATCATGGTGAACAGGAAGATGCCCAGCACGACCGGGAACCAGGCGCCCTGCAGCAGCTTGGCGCCATTGGCGATGACGAAGCCGACGTCGATGATGAAGAACACCACGCACAGCGGCAGGATCCAATGGCGCGCCTTGGGCCACAGCGAGCGCGCGACCAGGGCCAGCAGCAGCGTATCGATCAGCATGGTGGCCGAGACCGAGATGCCATAGGCCACGGCCAGGTTCGACGAGCTGCGGAAGGCCAGCACCAGGCCGATGACCATCACCGCGATGCCCCAGTTGATGCCCGGGATGTAGATCTGGCCGATGGTGTCGTGCGAAGTGTGCTTGATGCGCATGCGCGGGATGTAGCCGAGCTGCATGGCCTGGCGCGAGACCGAGAACGCGCCGGTGATCACCGACTGCGAGGCGATCACCGCCGCCATCGTGGCCAGGATGATCATCGGATACAGGGCCCAGTCGGGGACCGCTTCGAAGAAGGGATTCTTCACCGCTTCGGGATGGTTCAGCACCAGCGCGCCCTGCCCCAGATAGTTCAGCACCAGGCACGGCAGCACGAAGAAGTACCAGGCATGACGGATGGGCTTGGCACCGAAGTGGCCCATGTCGGCATACAGGGCCTCGCCACCGGTGACCGCCAGCACCACGGCGCCAAGGATGAAGATGCCGTGCCAGCTGTGCTCCATGAAGAAGCGGATCGCCCACCACGGGTTGAACGCCTTCAGCACTTCCGGCGAATCGATGATGTTGTAGATGCCGATCGCCGCCAGCGAAATGAACCACACCGATGTGATCGGGCCGAACGCCTTACCGATCTTCTCTGTGCCGAAACGCTGCGCGGCGAACACCATCAGCAGGACCACCACGGTGATCGGCACGATGAACGCGTGCAGGCCCGGTGCGGCCACCTCCAGGCCCTCGACGGCACCAAGCACCGAGATCGCAGGGGTGATCACGCCATCACCGAAGAACAGCGACGCACCGAAGATGCCCAGGATGCCCACCACGTAGGCCGAGCGTGAGCCGTTGCGCAGCGTACGCTGGGTCAGCGCCATCAACGCCATGATGCCGCCCTCGCCATCGTTGTCGGCGCGCATGATGATGGTCACGTACTTCAGGGTGACCACGATGTTCAGCGCCCAGAACGCCAGCGACAGCACGCCGAGCACGGTGTCGTGGTCGCTGTTGAGCCCGTAGTGCGGCGAGAACGCCTCCTTCAGGGTGTACAGCGGGCTGGTACCGATGTCACCGAAGACCACACCGATCGCACCGATGACCAGCGCCAGTCCCCCGGCCGGGGGCGCGTGACCGTGTCCGCCAGGGGCGGCTGCGTGCGGGGTTTGACTGCTGGACATGGGACTCCTGGCGAAGCTCAGGCGATGGGGGGAGGGAAAGGACGCGGCTCAGCGCAGCGCCGACTGCAGGGCCTTGCGGATGACCGTGGCCACTTCGTCGCCTTCGTTGAAGGCATCACGGGCCATGCGGGCCGCTTCAGCCGGCTTGTAGCCCAGCTGCTGCAGCGCCACGGTGGCATCGGACAGCGGGTCGGCCGGGGCCGGACCGCTGCCGGTCGGCAGCGCCCCGCCGGCACCGAACTGGGCCGCACGGTCGCGCAGCTCCAGCACCATGCGCTCGGCGGTCTTCTTGCCGATGCCCGGGATGCGGGTCAGTGCGGTGATGTCGCCCGCCTGCACCATGCGCGCGAATTCCTCGACGCTGACAGCGGACAGCACGGCCAGCGCGATCTTCGCGCCGATGCCGCTGACCTTCTGCACATCGCGGAACAGCCGACGCTCGCCTTCGCGCAGGAAGCCGTACAGCGAGACGCTGTCTTCCTTCTGCGCGTAATGGGTGTACAGCGTGACCTCGCGTCCGAGCTCGGGCAGGTCGTAGAAGGTGCTCATCGGCGCCTCCAGTTCGTAGCCCACTCCATTCACGTCCACCACCAGCCACGGCGGCGCCTTGTAGGCGACGATGCCGCGCAGTCGACCGATCATTGCGTGCAGCTCCTCATTTGCGACCCCACGCCTGGCGGGCGCTGAGCCCCAAGCGGTTGGCCGTCGCCCTTACGTGGGCGTGGGTGATCGCTACCGCCAACGCGTCGGCCGCGTCGGCCTGCAGCTTGGTTTTCAGGTTGAGCATGAGCCCGACCATGTGTTGAACCTGTTGCTTTTCCGCGCCACCACGGCCGACCACGGCCAGCTTGATCTCGCTGGCGGCGTATTCGTGCACCGGCAGGTCGCGCAGCACCACGGCCGAAATGGCTGCGCCGCGGGCCTGGCCCAGCTTCAGCGCCGAATCGGGGTTGCGCGCCATGAACACGCGCTCGATCGCCACTTCCTGCGGCTGGTACTCGCGGCACAGGTCGGCCAGACCCAGCACCAGCAGCTTCATCCGCTGCGGGAAATCGTCGGCGCCCAGCAGTACCAGGGGCTGGTGATGGACGTGGATGACGCGCCCTGCGGCATCGACATCGATGATGCCCACCCCGGTCCGCTGTGAACCGGGGTCGATGCCGAGGATGCGGGTCATGCCGCGCTCCTGGCGGGGCGGAACGGGAAGCGCTGGCAGGCGTATGGGCTCATGACTGTCCGCGGTGACCGTTCAACGGCCCGCGCCCAGGCCGTCGGTGACGGCTCAGGCGTAGGCGTCGGCGCCGAGTTCGGCGTTCGAATACACGTCCTGCACGTCGTCCAGGTCTTCAAGCATGTCCAGCAGCTTGCGGACCTGCAGGGCGACCTCGCCCTCGACCTTGATGTCGTTGTCGGCGCGGAAGGTGATCTCGGCGTGGTCGGCGAGATGCCCTGCGGCAGTCATCGCCTCCTTTACCGCGTTGAATGCGTCAGGGCTGGTGACCACGTCGATCGAGCCATCGTCCGGATAGACGACGATGTCATCGGCGCCCGCCTCGATGGCCGCTTCGGTGATCGCCTCCTCGTCGGCACCCGGGGCAAAGCTGAGCACGCCCAGGCGCTTGAACATGAAGGCCACCGAGCCCTCGGTACCCATGTTGCCGCCGCATTTGCTGAACGCGTGGCGGACATCGGCCACGGTGCGCACGCGGTTGTCGGTCAGGCAATCGACGATCACCGCCACACCGCCGGGCGCATAGCCCTCGTAGCGCACTTCCTCGTAGTCGACGCCTTCCAGCTCACCGGTGGCCTTCTTGATCGCACGTTCGATCACGTCCTTGGACATGTTCACGGCCAGGCCCTTATCCATCGCCACGCGCAGGCGCGGGTTGTTGTTGGGGTCGCCTCCACCGCCGCGCGCGGCCACGCCGATCTCGCGGATGATCTTGGTGAAAATCTTGCCGCGCTTCGCGTCGGACGCGTTCTTGCGGGCTTCGATGGAGGGGCCTCTACCCATGGGTGCTACCGTCTGGCTGCTTCAGGATCAAGGCGCGGATTCTACCTGATCGGGCGCTGCAACCGTGTCTAGGGCGGATGGACGCCGCTGCGCTCGCCGGGC